>CAYHFB010000099.1:0-10058 GCA_964355695.1 uncultured candidatus Brocadiaceae bacterium | reverse complement strand
TCCCTGAAAGAGCCTATTGATTATTTTGTTTTTTGCGAGCCTGTCCCGCACGTCGTTTTTAATTGAATAGGTATTGGGGTTATCTGAAGTTACCCCTTCAATGAGCCACTTAACGTAAAGGTAGGAAATGACGTAGGCTGTTATGGCAAAAAGGTCCGTTATCGGCTTAAAATGGCTTCCGCAGCCGTATATGGTTTCTATGTTTACAAATCTGACGTTCAAACCACGATCACCGGCTTTCATCAACAATTCTGTTTCAGTGACGAAGTTTTCCGTCATAAGCCGCATCTTTTTTATGAAAGACAGGGGGTAAAGCCTGAAGCCACACTGGGTGTCCTCCAGAAATTGGTTTGCTGCCAGGGAAATATAAAATCGCGCTATCAGCATGGAATTATATCGCGCCCTCGGTATTTTCTCCTTTTCATGCATTCTTGACCCGGAGATGATATCCTCCGGATATCGGGTATGCATAGCGATAAACTGCGGTATTTCTTCCGGGTCGTGTTGGCCATCCGCATCAATACTGATTACGGCCTCATATCCTTCTTCCATTGCCCGCTGGAAAAGAGTTCTTAGGGCATTTCCTTTCCCGGTATTCCTATCCGCGGCGATCACCCCGGCCCCTGCTTCGGCGGCAACGCTCGCGGTAGCGTCCGAAGAACCATCGTCGGCGACAATAACCCGTGAAACGTGCTTTAATGCACCGGCGATAATACCGCCCACGGTTTCTGACGCATTATACGCCGCTATAATAACACAGACCTTAGAGATCAATTTTTATTCCCTCTTTTGCAAGTATTTCCCCAGCAACTTCAGCGCCGGAATATGCAGCGGCTAATACTCCTCCGCCCAGGTATCCCCAGTGCCCGGCGATGTACAGGTTACTGATGCCGTGCTTCCTTCCCCTGCGAAAACCCGGCGTTTGTTGCCAGCCAAAGGCCGCGCCATTATGATTTCCCGTATATCGCTGAAGTGTTTGAGGTGTTGCAGCATCAAGCACAACAAGTCTGTCCTTTATGGCGGGAATAATCTTTTCGGCCTTTTTGATAGTCAACAGGGCTTGTTCCGATTTATCAATGTGTTTTCCGACGGACACGTCCACCATTTCGTGTATCACGATGGTATTGCAATCTTTGGGAACCCGTGATTTATCCTCAATGCTTGCCATGGTCATACCTAATGTTGAGTCTTCTTTCAATATTTTATCCGGTAAAAAGAAACTCTCCATATCGTAAGAGGGGTAATAGCCGATACTGGAACGTTTGCCGACGTCACCCTTGATACCGGCGTAGACGATAAAAAACGAAGTTGAACTGCCCGTGTTCCTCATCATCTCATGGGCGAATGACGCATACTTACCGCCTACAAGGTCAACGAAGGTGTGATAAAAGTCGGCGTTTGATATAACGTATCGGGTGGTGTATTCCTCGCCATTATCACAGGTGATTCTTTTGCAGGAATCGTGTGCGTCTAAGAGAATCCGTTTCACCCCATTACCGAAAACGGCTTCTCCCCCCATTTTTCTTATACCGGCGGTTAAAACGTCGGCAAGTTTCTGAAAACCCCCCGCAGGTCTACAGGCGTCGAGCTTGAAATAACTCATCATCATACTTATCATGGAAAGCGCGGAAACGTTCGATGGTGGAAGCCCTATAAAAGGGCATCTGTCGGCCAGCACGGCCTTCAACCGGTAATCAGCAACGTACCCGGACAGAAAGTCTTTATACGAAATGTTCATAAGATGTACGATATCCGGCGTTATTTTGTCCAGTACGAAGTCTCCTGAGATAATCGCATGTATTACTGATTGCAGTTCATGGTATACCTTATCAGACCGTTTAAAGAAACTTTTGATTGCGGCTGTTTCAGCGGGGAACAATGCCGTGAGTTTACCGAGATACATATTTACGTCCGCATCCACGGCAATCTCAATATCAGGGAAGATACTTACCCTTATCGGGTCTATCTTTGTGAAGTCCACCTCTCCGCTGACGTTAAGGAGTTCGAGCACCTTGCCGATCAAACCGCCGGGGGACACGCCAGATATACAATCCAGTACGGCGTCAAAGACAAAGCCGTTTCTCTTAAAAGAAGCCAGGTACCCACCGGGGGTTGAGTGCCTTTCCACCACCAGGGTTTTTAATCCCTTTGCAGTCAGTATTCCCGCGCTAATAAGACCGCCGATCCCGCTACCTATTACAACAACGTCAAAGTCTTTCATTTTACCAACAGTTACCTTTTAAACACAAAAAAAATGGAGTGATATGCTACGAACGGGCACAATTTGTACTTTTGAAAGTGTCGCAAAATGCTAGAAAACCCTTGTCTATGGCAGGCCTTTGGTCTTTTGGAATGTTTAGTTTGTGCCCGTTGGCAGTATCGTGTATAAAAAAGAGGACGAATTCAGGCCTTCGATGACTTATTTGTGTTCACACGTAAGGACACGGGCACCGTGCCCCTACAACAACGTTGAGTTGGTTGACGCCCTCGATTATCTAAACGGGACGTCCGCTGAATTTTTCAATTTCCGCCCGCCACTGGTATTTCAATGAGGTGGGGGGAACGATGAGAACCTTCCGGATATGAAACAACTCGGCCATCAGTTCGGGTGGCGCTGCTGTTGTATTGAGTCTGCGCTCTCTGTCTCACACGACTAAACGATGGTGTCGATTGGGGGGGGGAATTGACCGATTTGGATTTCCAGTTGCAGCATAGCCGGCAAACATAATACCGGGGCTACGCCGCTATCGCAGAGGCCGCCAAGGCGACCCAATGCACATCCCCGCAATATCCGGCGACGGTTTGCCTATAAAATAGCCCTGCGCGTAATCCACACCATATTCCCTGAGAAAGCAGATGATTTCCTCATTCTCAACAAATTCGGCGGTGGTCTTGATCCCCATACCCTTTGCTACGTCTGCGATCGCCTTGACGAAAAGGCGGTCGGTCTTGTTTTCATGCAGTTTCCGTATGAAGGAGCCATCGATTTTGATATAGTCCACCTCCATCTCTTTCAGGTATTTAAACGAGGTAAAGCCAACGCCAAAATCATCCAGCGAGAAACGGCATCCCAGCGACCGTAATTCCCTGATAAATTTAACGGCCTTGTCCAACTCACGAATGGCCGCAGTTTCAGTGATTTCGAAGGTCAGCCGTCCCGGATCGGCGCCCGTTGCCGTAATCCTGTTTCTTAAAAATTCCAGCAGCCCCTCGTCCCCCAATTCCTTTCCCGAAAGGTTAACGCTGAACGAAGGCGTCAAGCCTTTTTTACTCAACGCAACTTGAACCCTCAGCGTCTTTTCAATAATGACCCGATCAATCTCCGTAACAAGCCCCATCTCCTCGGCAATATCAATAAATGAACCGGGAAGAACGATCGTTCCCTCGGCGTCGCGCATCCTTGCAAGCGCCTCATAGTGATTTATGTTATTATCGCTCAAGCTCAGGATGGGTTGAAACCACGGCACAAACCGGTCTTCTGCAAGCGCCTTGTGTATATGGTCCCGCCAAACAACCCGCGAGCGCATCTTTTCGAGTACAAAATCGCCTTCATGATACAGCCGCGTCTTGTTGTAGCCCTGCTCTTTCGCCAGATAAATAGCGGCGTCGGCCTTGGCGAAGAGGTCTTTTGCCGTAATTCCGTGCTTCGGATAAGAAACAACGCCGATACTTGACGTTAAATTACCGGTAATTTCAGCAAAACGAAACGCCTCTATTTTTCCCCGGATAATTTCGGATACCGATAACCCTGCCGCCTCATCTCTTGATGGTAAAAGAACCGCGAATTCGTCACCGCCCAGGCGTCCCACGATTGCCCCCTCTTCCGCAGTTCTGCCCGTATACGCGGCGTCAATCTCCAAAACGGCGTCCTTCAGCGCCCCCGCAACGGCTCGAAGCAAATCGTCGCCGACGCTATGGCCGTACGTATCGTTTATTAATTTGAACTTGTCGAGATTAATCAGCAGGAGTACGCCCGCCCGTTTGTTCGTCTCCGCGTAAGTAATCCATTCAGTAAGCCGTTTGACGAAGTGGGTGCGGTTGAAGACGCCGGTCAATTCATCGTACGTGGCAAGATACCTGAGCCGTTCCTCTGATTGCATTTTTTCCGTAACGTCTTCCTGCATTGCAAGAAAATGGGTCACCTTGCCGTTTTCATCTGTAATAGGAGAAATCAGCCCGTTGCTCCAGTAGGGTTGTCTGTTCTTCTTCTTGTTCTTAAACACCCCCCGCCACGTCTTTCCCGCTGCAATCGCCCCCCACATCTTCGCGTATTCCGCGCCGGTGGTTTCGCCGGAGGCGAGCATGCGCGGGTTACGCCCGATAACCTCTTCCTTCTGATACCCGGTAATCCGCTCGAACGTAGAGTTTACAAATTCAATGTTGCCTTTGGCATCGGAGATAAACACCATATTTACGCTCTGGTCAATGGCGGCAAAAAGCCGTTTAATTTCTCCTTCCAACCGCTTGTTCTCGGTAATGTCGCGGATAACGCCTAACACAAGCGCCCCGCCGCTGGTAGCCACGGGGCTCAGCATAACGTCCACGGGGAATTCGCTGCCGTCTTTACGTCTGGCAAAAAGGCCTCCACTCGCACCCATGGGGCGGGCGGAGGGCTGAGAAAGATATCCGTTGCGCAATTCCTTATGTTTATATCTTAAATATTCCGGCATCAGTAATTCAACGTCGCTGCCAAATATCTCGTCGCGATTATAACCGAACAGGCGCTCCAGCCTTTGATTAACACTGACGATGCGCCCCTTATCGTCAATAACAACAATAGCGTCCGGACTGCTTTCAAAAAGCCCTTTAAACATCGCCTCGCTTTTATGCAGCGCCTCTTCCGTTTGTTTGCTTTTGGCGAAGGCCACTTCAAGTTCCTTCACCTTCTCTTCGAGTTTTGTTACAACAGTACGGTTATAGCTCTTAAGGAATTCTTCCTCGTCTTCAACCACCGGTGGCGCCGGTTGTTTTTTCCGTTCGAGTATCGGCGCAACCTCTTTCCAGAAAGTATCTACGTCAAATGGTTTTGGTATAAATACTTCTGCGCCAAGGGATAACGCCAGCTTTCTATCAGTGCTACTCGTATAGATGGCAGATAGGAATACGCAGGGGATGGTGTACAGGGACGGGTCTTTTTTTATGTTTCGCAGAAAGGTAAAGCCGTCAACCTTGGGCATCAAGGCGTCAATAATAATCAGGTCGGGATGATGTTCCTTCGCCTTCTGAAGCCCATCCTGCCCATCAACGGCGGCAAACACTTCGTGGTTTTGCTTTTCGACAATAAGCCTCAGGATGTCCCTGATCTCGTAAGAATCGTCAATTATCAGTATTTTCATGTCATCTTATAACCGTTCTCTAATAACCGGAGTAGCTCAAGGCTACAGCCTTGATGGATGCGGCACAAGTGCGACGCGCTGGAGTTCACTTTCAAATGCTTAGCCGGCGGACAAGATAATACATGCATAAGACCTGAAGGTCTGAGCTACTTAAATGAAAGCAGCATGGATTCTAGCGCTTGCGGGGAGTTATCGAGGGTGTCTCTGACCTGCTTCAGGAAATCGTAGCTTGCGTCAATCTTGTCCTTCAGTATCAACTGGAGAATGAGTATCTGACCCATCTTTTCAATAAGATTGTTGGCGTTTGGCAAGTTTAAGGCCGTTATTCTTTGCTTTAATTCGAGCTTTTGGTACAGAAGGTCTACCGAAGGCGTCAGGGAGCCGGTAAAGTCGTCGAAAAGCGCATTTTCCTTTTTCAAATTCAGGACGTTTGCGGCACTGTCGATTACGGTCACCGTCATCGGAGACGGACCGCAAAGATAGAAGACGATGTTCGGGTCAGGCGCGAGATACTTCCTCAGCAGCGGGCCAATAAAACCCACTTCACCCTTCCACTGGCTGCCCGTTTCATCAACAAGGCCTTGCTCTTTAATGAGTCTTCGATCTTCTTCCAGAACATTTTCATTAAAACACTTCTTGTCCCCATCATTCATTTCTGCGGGATTATCGCCCCGGAAACCGCCGGAGAGTACCGGCACCAGTTTGAAGTTGGGATTATGGCGCTGCCAATTCAACCATCTGGGCAAGTAAACCGTCGGGATATCCTGAAAACGCCTTTCACCCAGGAAAAACACGGCCTTATCCTTTCGGCCTTGCTGGAACCAATGCTCAAGCAGCGCGAGCACCGGCGCCAGGCCCGCGCCGCCGGCAACAAAAACGGCCGTGTGCGGGCGATCCTGCAACATAAAATGTCCGTACGGACCCGTAAACTTGATCTTTTCGCCCTGGTAGAAATTCCACAAATTCTGCTCAAGGATGTAATTGTGCACGCAGCTTGGGCCAATACACGGCGGCCCACCCTTTTCAACAGACATGGTCGCGTCTACCGGCGCCATGCGGACGATGAGCTTCAGGAGGTCGGGCTCTGTAGAGGCAAGTGAGTAGCCTCGGTAAAGTGTCGTATTTGGTGTATAAGGGACGAATTCCTTCCCCAGGTTTTTACACGCCTGCTTGATAACGTCCCCATATTTTTTATAGTGTTCTTCGACAAAATCTTCTGGAATAACTATCTGGATGTACTGTCCGGGTTTGTAGGGGACGGGCTTCGATGGTTTCATCCATAGCTCCATCTTGTCGCTGGTGATCAGCCTTTTTTTGACCACACGGGCGGTGTACCTTTGAACGTTCAGCGTGTCTTTCGGGAGATACAGACTTACGTCCTTTTCCACTCTGACCTGGCACGACAGCCGCATGTATCCATCGCCGACGCCCTCTTCTAAATATTTACGGGAGGCCTCGCGCGACTTCATGTCAAAATGGGGTGTTTCCATGGCAGAGTACGATCCGACGTTGGTTTGCACTTGTACCTTGCACTGTCCGCAGGTAGCCATACCGCCGCAAGCTGCGGGAATATTGAACCCCCTGCTTTGAAGCAGGGAAAGGAGTCTCTCGCCGCCCTCAATGTCGAGTTCGTTTTTATATCCATCGTCACTAAGCACCGTGAGCTTCCGTTTTTCACCACGGCCAAAAAACTGGTAGACCATCTCACTGGCTATGCTCAGCGCTAGTACCAATAAGGCAAGGATAACGGCTCCAATAAGGAGTGATGTGGTCATTGCGCTGCTCCCTGTGTCGCCGTGCGTGAATAGTTTTTATTTCCGATGCTCATATCAAATCCCATATTTTATTGGTTAAACGAATATGCAACCGTATCATTGTCATCTTTCTGAAAGCATTGCACAGGTCACTCCTGCGGGGCTTTTTCCCGGTGTTTCAATTTCACTCCTACAAACAGGTCGCCCCTCAGTGGCTACATTTCGTGCCTTTTCGGGAGGATTTCTCCATGCCCCCTCGAAAAATCGGTCAAATCGGTGGTTCCCGTAGTAATCTTCAAAACTTACGTCAGTTGTGAAGGCGATAGGCACATTATAGCGCTAGAAAAGCTGAATCATCCCGATACCGGTAAAGATGGCTGCCATCATGCCCAACAGCAGGATAGCAACGGTATCCTCATCCCAGGCCGTTGTTGGAACGAACAACCGCTGGCGTCTTAACAAGGCAAGCCACACAATCACCATCATCCAGTGCAACCCGTATCCTAATGCGGTTACGGTGGTAACCAGAAAAGACGCGCCGGTGGGTATGGTAAACGTTGCGCTGGCAAGCACGATGCAATTAACCGTTATCAATTCCAAAAACTGCCCCATCTCTTCGTAAACGGTTTTTGCAAACCGCCTGAGCAGTACGCTCAATATCTGAACGAATACCGCAATGGTAACGATAAACACCGTTAAATAGAAAATAGCTTCCAACCGTACCGGGATGGGTGAATATCGGGACAGGAAGTCGCTGCATTTAATCAGCACGGCATGGTATACCAGCCAGTTTAAGGCCGTTGACAGGGTCGTTACAATAATAACGGCAACGCCCATCTTCCATGCCGCGTCGATTTGGCGCGACTTGTTTATCAATGGGCACATACCGAGAAGCTTACTTAGCACAATACCATCGAAGAAAAGGGCATTCAAAAGGACGGGCAAAAGGATACTGAATTGTATTTGAACCGAAGGGATTGCCCTCAGATTAAGTATGAAGCTGAGAAATAAACAGCCGCACAACCCATAGATGATTAAAGATGAACGGGATATCGGCTGGCGTGGCGCGGCTATAGGACGCGGCTTTTTGACGGCAGCGCCCGTTTCACACTTGGGCGCGGCGCATTCACAGGCGGGCGGTTCCGCATACACAATGCCCGTCCTGAGAAAAAGCGGGCGCAATATGAGCCTGAAGGCCGCCAGCGCGAAAAAGCCACCAACGGGCGTAACCATGAGAACCACCCGTGGGAAGGAATCCGGCATCACGGAAAAACCCATGACCGTCCCAAAGCCCAACGGCTCCCGCATAAAGGCCAAAATGACCAACGCGATAGAATACCCCAGGCAAGCCTTTAATATCTTTCGCTGCGCCTCCCAAAAATCTACCGTTAGCCCCTCGGAAATCACTGCCAGCACAATGCAATTCGTTGTAATAAGGTCGATGTACGCCTTTATATTGGCCGTAATTTCAGGCAGGAAGGCCTGGGCAAAAAAACCAAAGATTGCGACAAAGACGGAGACGATGATCATCAACAGCGACACCTTATGATGCGTGCCCGCAGCCGATATAAGCTTTTTAAAGGGGTAGACCATGCAGAAACTGCCTGCCGTTACCAGCGTAACGCCAAGCCCCATGGTCAGGGCATTTTCCATCTTATTCGTTACCGCCAGGGAAGAGCAAAACCCCAAGCCTGCTCCGGCGGTAAAGATAAGGTTATCCCTCATGAAATACTTGGAAGCCTTTCTGATATTTCGAATTAATCCTACCATGTAATATTCCCCTGAGCCTCCCAAAATTCCTTCATCGCATCGTTAAGAAACGCCTCCACACCCCGACTGGTGTTCGTAGCGCCGGTAATGGCGTCAAACTCGTTAGCCCCCTCAGATTTCCTGCCCTTAACAAAGCTTATCCTGGGTTTCAACTTTTTCCCGGCAAACTGATTCTTAAACACTGCCTCGGTCATCCTACCCCCCAAACCCGGCGTTTCGCTGTGGTCAAGCACCTCTATCCCTTTCAGCGTTTCCAGGTCAGGCTCCAAACAGATAAAGAGCGACATGGAACTGGACTTGTTGTAGCCGTATCCCATCTTTGTATCCACGAAGCCGACGCCTTGAGGTTTGCCGTCTTGCACGAACTTAAATATCTTTTTGCCTCTCTTTGCTGTGGGCTTTTCGGAAGTTTCTTTCGCCTTTGCTTCTCCCACGGCCTTAGTATCGCCCGGATGCAATTCCCAAGATAGCGCCGGAGGCTCTTCAACGGTGATATTCTTTTTAAAGACTTCCTGGACGTCCTTTTTGTCTATGCTTTTAGAGGTTATGCCCATAAAACTGCTCACCTTGGTGCGATAGGGGATATGGAACATATCCAGTACTGCCCGCTTTTCCTTTATGTCATAATACTCAGCAATCTTTGGCGCCGTATAGAAGTACACCAAAAGAAGCATTGCGCAAGGCAAAAAGGTGATCAGGAGTATGGATGCTATTCGCAGGATGATTTTTTTTAATTCGTCCATAAGATTTTTCGATAAATGTACGCTGATTTCGCCGGGGATGGAGACACAAATCCCCCAGGAGTTATTTTTTTAATTCTGAATATGGTATTGAGTTCTCCCGCCGCTGTCAAGGATGATTTTTTAAAATCCCGAAATTGGGAATACAAGGCAAGGCGGCAGCTTTGACCTGATAAAAACTTTTGAAAGTGTCGCAAAATGCCGGAAAACCCGTAAGTTGGCGTGTCGCCCTGAATCACTGGTTCCGATTTAGTACCGGTGATTAATACCGACAACTTTTCTTATCCCCGCCCCCATCGTTTTTCGGCATTTCCTTAAGCATTCCACCAGGCTTGATTCGTTAAATCGGTAATTCCCTGTCGTACTTAACGTTGTACCTTGTGGTAAAAGCAGACCAAAACACATAAAACCACACAAGAATTAAATTCCCTTGAATGCCTTGAAAAGACTGATAGAAT
>CAYHFB010000098.1:0-10075 GCA_964355695.1 uncultured candidatus Brocadiaceae bacterium | reverse complement strand
AAGAAACACCTGCTTGTTGCATGATATTACAGAGGAGAACCTGGCGCGGCCTCTGTCCGCAACCAAATCAGAAATACGAATGTCGAAATACGAAATAATTTCAAATGACATAAAACTCAATGCCTTACGTAAACATCCTCTAATCAATGCCTTATCGTTTTGCATTTTGAAAAACGAGCATAAAAAACAAGAAGTTGATGGATTGTAGTACGGGGTAGCAGGGGAATGAACAATCGCAGGGGTGGGGTATGTAGCGTGTTCTGTTTGTATTCTCAAGGACATCCGGAGATTTCGGCGGTTCTCTTTCAGTGTGACAGAGGTGTAGTGGACAACAACCCCCCTTTATTCCCGTTCAAAATGAAGTAAGGGGGGTGTTTTCCGATTTTATCAAAAAGCAGCAGAGCGGTTACTGTCCTCGTATTACCGTCACGGAACTTGCCTGCGGCCCCTTTTCTCCCATTTCTTCAACAAAGCGTACTTCCATGCCCTTGTTAAGCTGTTTAAAGCCGTGGTTTAGCACGCTGTTCTCGTGGAAGTATATCTCTCTTCCGTCAAAGGTGGTGAGAAAACCGTAACCCATGTCAGTGAATAGGGTGCTTATTTGCGCGTGCGGCGCCTCCTCGTGGTGTTTTACGTCCTTCCGATGCTTCTGTGTATAGTTTTCCAACTGGCGGTAAGCCGCATCAAAGGAGTCCCGTATTGCCAGATAGAGGTCCGTGTTGGGTTCTCGCTTTACCACCAATTCGTTGCCGGGAACTGTTATGTCCACATTAACGTTGTACAGCGACCGTTTGGGGATGGCTTCAACAACGATCCGGCAACTGGTAATTGTGCTGCAGTATTGATCCAGCTTATCAACCTTTTCCTGAATGTTTGCCTTGATCGCATCGGTAAGGTCCAAATTGCGAGAAGTAATTTGCAACGGAAGTATCATCTTATTATTTCCTCCTAGAACTTATGAATAGATTACTACGATAATACGATGCCTTTATCAGGCGTTTCCGGCGATGTTTATGGCTTTAAAATAAAATGGGGGCACCTTTGTAGAACCATGCCACTCAGCCCTATCACCGATTGCTATAATAGTATTAAAAATCTCAAAGACGTTGCCGGCGCACATGCAGTCCTTTACCCTGCCGACAACCTTGCCGTTCTCGATTAAATAACCAAGATCGATGTTAACGGAAAATTCACCGGCGAGGACGTTGCTCTGCCCGCCGCCCAGCACCTGATCCAGCAGTACGCCGTATTTGACATCCTTAATCATGGCATCCAGCGACATCGAGCCGGTATCGACAAGGATGTTTGAATTCCCCGGCGAAGGCTGTGAAGAAAACCCTCTGTTGCCGTTGCCAGTGGATTTTGCCTTCATGATGCCGGCCGTCTGCAAGTCGAAAATGAAGTTCTTTAAAACGCCCCTCTCAAACAACGGGGTACGTTGCGACGGTGTGCCTTCCCCGTCACACGGGTAGCTCGAATCGCCCATATCAATCGTGGCGTCGTCATAGATGCTGACCCTTTCGTCAATAATCTTTTCGCCCAGCCTGTTGGTAAGCGGCGAGGCTCCTTTTTGCACCAGTTTTCCGCTGCAGCCGCTTTCAAAGGTGGAGAGCAGGTTCCCCATCGCCTTTGCGGTAACCACCACGGGATAGTTCCCTGTCTTTATTTTCAGTTCTTTTTCCGCAAGCCTTAAACCCTCCAATGCCTTATTCACGTGTTTGTCCAAGTCCGTTATGAGGGATTTCGACCCTTCTCCTTCTCCGATAGAAAGGAAGCTGTTTCCTTTAATCAGCAGGATTTCTATTCCAATGCCAAATGAGGTGGCGGAAAAGGATACGTCCAGCCCGGCGGAGTTCATGAGGCGTCTCTTCCCCTGTCCCTTCCCAAAGCCCACGCCGCAATCATAGCCGGGGTTTGCCGACAGAGCCTTTTCAATGGCTGCCTTTCCGATATCCACGCACTGCTGGATGGGGTAGTCAACAACCTTCTGATCAAAGGTTACGATTTTGGGGAATGTGCTGTTTGCTGGGAATTGAAAGGCAGCGCTTTGGCCGTACTTTGCGCTCTCAATGGCATTGGCAACCAATTTCTCCGGTTTTCTTAAATCCGTGGTGCTGGAAAAGCCAATGCGCCCTTCTTTAATTATACGAAGGCCTGCTCCGCAAAATGATTTTGTGTTTACGTATTTTAATTTATTGTTTTCGAAACTTACCGACCTCGATTCGCCTTCTTCATAAATGACTTCGGCGCCCGACGCTTGTTTTCTGGCGAGTTCGAGTATCTGTTCTTCGACTCTGGTCATGATTCTATCCTCGGTTTTCAACAATTTTCGGCGTTAACCGTATTTCAATGGTTACTCATTATAACGGGACATTCATCAATTGACAATTCCTTTCTTGGCTTTCCGCATGTTCATTGAAAATTTCCTGATTCAGGAACCCTTGTTTCTGTTGCATTCCACATGCACTGGCCCCCTCATGAGTGGAATACAGGGGGATGTATTAATTTGAATGTTTTGGTGTTTGTGTCGCACTTCCGGGGCTTAATAATATCGAAACTGGGCTTTGCCCACAACCCAATAGAAAAACCATACGTTATAAAATGCCTTACTCGCCGCTTCTACAGAGGGATTCCCGGGTATGACAACAAAACAACTTGTTTTTTATTACAGTTTTGAATCTGTAAGGTACTAATAATCGCTTTTTCCCACCGCTTACGCAGTGGGCTACGATTGTTTTGCCCCTGACGTGGCATGGCATAACTAAAGAATGGTTGTTGAGGATGCCTGTAAAGGCTGGCAGGGAAAAAGCAGGCAAGATGCCTGTGCTACGAGTAAATCGGTAAATAATTATGATTCTTGCATTTACCACTCGTATATGCTAGATTTTTACTATACTTCCGTATCAATATTGGTTGTTAACTGCAATACCGGATGCCGCGCGTTTTGTAAGCGGAGAGGGCCTTTTTCCGGTTGCCGTGTTTTTTTCGGGAGTATGAGGTTGTTTTTGTATTCATTAGCGTTGCTGTGCCGAAAAAGAAAGACGCGTTTTCCGGGGGTGATTGGGTTGTACCGCGGGGGTTCATCCCCCTGCCTTGCGCGCGTTCACGGCCATTGCTGGCCATGAAGGCTGGCGCTACACGACACGTACAACAAGTCGTATTGGGAAAAAGTCGGAATGAAAAAGACGGTGGTTGCTATTTTGTTATTCGGGTTTCTTGCCGGTTGTGCTGCTTCGTCAAACGATACTGAAAACGAGAAAGGGGTTCCAACCTCGTTTTTTACCTTATTACCGAAAAAAAACGAAGAACCACCGCTGGAACCTGAAACTGCACCGGAGAAGGTGCCTACCCTTGAGCAAAACAGCGCTTTTCGGGAAATCAGCGGTTTTCCGGATTACGTTATTGGCGTTGGGGACATCCTTTCGATCACCCAACTGAAGGCCGCCGGGCAAGAAACGGTAAATATCAAGGTGCCGCTTAACGGAAAAATATCGTACTCCTTTTTGGACGACATCCAGGCCGCCGGGCGAACGACCACGGAGGTCGATGAGTCCATTACCCAGCAATTGGAGGCTTACGTTAAAAAACCGAGGGTGGAGGTCTCCGTTTACGAATTCAGCAGCAAAAAGGTCTTTTTACTCGGCGAAATAGCCAGAATCGAAGGACTGCCGCAGAGTGGACCGGGGGTATACACCTTAAAGGGTAAGACGTCCCTGTTAACCATGCTCATATCCATTGGAGGCCAAACGTCAAGGGCTGACCTGAACCGGGTGGAATTAACCAGGGGTGGAAAAATATATTATCTTAACTTGAACAAAATACTTCAGGGGGCGGGGGGCGAGGATGTCTTTCTCGAAAATGGCGACCGGGTTGTCATTGCCGAGCTGCCGATATTCAAAAAGGCAGAGGATTTTATCAAGAACAGGTTCTACGTGCTGGGAGACGTCCACAATCCCGGCTTGTTTGAGTCAAAGACGGACGTTACCATTCTCGAAGCGATCACACGGGCGGGCGGCGCCAACTTAAGCGCCGCCAGAAACCGCGCGAGGATTGTGCGTGGAAATTCAAAAAACCCGGAGGTAATTCCCATCGATTTAAAAAGGCTTATCGATAACTCTGACCTGAGTTTGAACGTACCGTTGCAGGACGGTGACGTCGTGTACGTCCCCACGTCGTTCTTAGGCAAGTTCAGCAATTCATTTGCGCTAACGATTCCGATCCTTCAGGCACTGACGTATCCGGCTATTTATCGTGACCTTTATACCACCAGCGGGATGGGAATACTCAACACCGGCCCACGCCCAACCGGCAACAAATCAGGTTCAACAACAGATACTACAACATCATCACAGACCCTTTTGGGCAGATAGCGGGAATGGCACAATACGAGCTTAGTTTAAGAGATTACATACGGATTTTAAAAAAACGGAAACTCATCATCCTGCTTGCCACCGTTTCCCTGGGCTTCTTTAGCTTTTTATTTGCCACCCTTCAAAAACCGATTCCCCTTTACCGCGCAGAATCCAGCGTCAAAGTAGAGAGAAGCTCCACCGTAACCGGCCTCTACCTTCAAATGGTCTCGAATGACAAGTCGAGCAGCCTCGACACCCAGGTGAACATAATCAAAAGCATACCGAATATGGAATTGGTGGCAAAAAGAGTCGGGATTATCAGAGAAGACCTGACATCGGAAGAAATACGACGGGAAGCGCGCTACATTGACCGTGTAATAGATATGAGGAGCAGGGTTAACGCCTCCATTGAGCGTTATACGAGCATTATCAACATAGAGGTAATAGACAACGACAAAAAATTTGCGCAACGATTAGCCAACGCCGTAGCGGATGTTTACCGGGAGCAAAACTCGTATGATAAAAACAAACGGATCATAGAGGCGAAGAGGTACATAGAAAAACAACTTAAATATACCACAGAACAGCTTAAGACGGCACAGGAGAACCAAAAGGCTTTTAGAGAAACAAACAGGATCGTAACGATTGAAAGCCAGACGAACGAGACGCTCCGGTTGCTGAACGATTCGGAAAAAGAGTTGTCGGTAGTAAAGCGTGAAATGGTAGAAGTTGAATCGCTCGTTGAAGAACTGCAAAGGCAGAAAAACCTTCCGAAGGAAAAGGTTGAGGGGTTCTATGCGGAGAAGGTCAGTGCGATATTTTCCAGCCTTAATAACAAACTGGTGGATTTATACACACAAAGAGGGTTGGCGCTGCTCGATTACAACGACAACCATCCTGAAATCAAGAGGATGGATACCCAGATAGACACCATTATTTCAAACATGATCAACCACCTCAACGATCAGATGAAACGGTTTACCGAGAAAGCAAAATATCTTGCAGACCAGCTTAAAAAGTCGCAGGACAATTTTAGCGCCCTTCCCAGGCTGGGACTCGAACTTGAAAAGATAGAACATGATTTAAAGATGAACAAGGAGCAGTACGAGACCCTCACCACGAAGCTGCAAGAGATATTAATAAGCGAGGCCGAGAAGGTTGAGGAGGTAACCATCGTCCGCCCCGCGCTTGAACCCCGCTACCCCATAAACCCTCCCTCGACAGGAAAAACCGCGGCAATCGGCACGGTTATGGGAATGATCATAGGCTTTGTAATGGCCTTTATCTTTGAAACGTTTGACACCTCTATCGGCACCATAGACGACGTTGAGGCGCTGCTGGGTATTCCCGTACTGGGAATAATCCCCTTTGCGCGTAAGGAAGAAATTGAGGAGACCCTGGTATCCAGGGCAAACGTAGGTGATTCGAAGGAATTGCCGGAGCGCTACCTCCGGCTATTTACCCATTTTGCCCCAAAATCAACATTGTCGGAAAGCTTTCGAACCTTGCGTACCGCCGTCAAATTTTTATGTCTGGAAAAAGGCATAAAAACCATCCTTATCAGCAGTTCATCCGCCGGTGAAGGCAAATCAACGGCAGCGATCAATCTGGCGATCACCCTTGCACAAAGCGGATGCAAAACACTCCTTGTCGAGGCCGATTTAAGAAAGCCGGTGGTTGCCGGAATTTTCGGCATTGATAGGGAACCGGGATTGTGCGACGCGATCCTTGGCAATTGTGATTGGAAAGAGACAGTACGCACCGTAGCGGACCTCATGATGGGGGCAATGAACATGGAAGAAATCATGGTTACCCCCGGTTTCGATAACCTCCACATCATCACCAGCGGAGCGATACCGCCAAACCCCTCGGAAATTATAAACTCACAAAGGATGACGGAATTTCTCGCTCAGGCAAAAGCGGTGTATGACGTCGTTATTGTGGACACCGCGCCCATACTGCCCGTTACCGATGCGGCCATATTAGGGTCTAAGATGGACGGTATGATTATCTTGTACCGTGTCGGGAAGATTGCCAGAGGCGCCCTGAAAAGGGCTAAAATGCAGATGGATCAGGTCAAGGCCAATATCCTCGGCGTAATATTGAACGGCCTGAAACCTGAAATGAGCTCTGACTATCAGCAATATGGCTATGACCGGTATTACGCTTATCATGATACCGGCGTTCCGGTAAAACTGCCCTGGTATCGGAGTGTCGTAGAGAAAGTCCGGTCTTTTACCGTTAGGGACAAAGACCTGGTTGAAAAAAATCAGCCGCCTCAAACAAAAAAAGCCTTCAGTGAAAAGTCTTTTGGGAGTGCGTGGGTTTCATACCTGAAAATAGCGTTACTGGCAGCGGCAACGGCCGTACTGATCGTTGGATTGCTATGGCAATTTGAAATTATTAAGGCAGGCCATTCGGCAATGGGGAGATGAATTTAACGCTGCAATATTTGAGAATGGCTTTACTTGATCCGGAATCCGACGCTCCGGTGAATATTTAAAATCCCCTTACGGATGAAACCCGGTATCGTCAGATTTGTGCACATGCCGGGAAGAAATTTTGTGGTTGGCGGCTATGTGGCAGCGGTAGTGGGGATCAAGGTTTATTTACCTATCAAACACGGACGATTTTCCCTTCAACGTGGACGTTCGGCAGCGGCAAGGACAGACCCCGGTCATCTCCCTTTAGCACACCTTCTTCCAACATCCAAAGTTCGTAAAACTTTTCCAAACGGCTGAGGGCGTTTGGTATTGCCGGCCACCCTTCAGACATCATACCATTTTTAAACTCCTCAATCTGGAGCAGTTTCATCCTCTCAATGAACAAAAAAAGGCCCCAAATCCCCTTTTTTATTAGCCCCTAAAAGACCTATTGGCAGGCTGAATATGACCCAATATACGGTAATCATGCGACACCTCTTAAAATACAAAAACTACCGATCGACCGACTATTTTATGGCACCGATATACCTGATCGTGTAATCACCTTCGTAACGGCAGTATGGCTTAGTATAGCCCGTTGCATCCGGTATTCGATACGCAAACCTTCCCCCAAAGGGATATCCAGCCTGGGTTTTCGAAAAACAGAATGTTTTGCTGCCTATACATGAAAAACATCATAAATATCAGGGGGAAAACGAACGTTGCGGTACAAGGCAACCCGTCTACGACGCCGTCTCTCCGGCACACAAATGATGAAACAGCCACTTCTTGTGTTTTGCGCTCATCTGCACGTTGAATTGGTAAAGCAGGTAGTGGAGCAGCAACAGTTCCGGTGAACCGCGCTTTAACTTGAACCGCCTGATAACGGCTGCGGCAAGCTCCTCCGTGCTGCTAAACCGGCCATACAGTATCTCCAGCAAGTTATATGCTGAAACATTCACTTCTCCATCAACGCCCGGAGAAATGCCCAGAAACTGCAGAATCGGCTTAAATTGCTTAAAATACCGGGCATAGATATCCCTGATCAGCAGGCACGCAACCGTGCTGTAAAAACGTTTGTCCTTCGCTGATGGATAAAAGACGTCCTGCAGATTGCCAACCGAAGGCCGTTCTACGATACAATCAAAGGCATACATGGCATCTTGCGGTATGTCGCCGGTTACGGAACTTAAAAATGTTTTGTCACGCGGGCGGTGCGGTTTCCCCAGCAGCATTTTTTTCAACAGGCGGGGCGAGCAGTTTCTGGCAAGAAACCAGGGCCAGTCCTTTTCTCTCAGATGATTTTCCGACAGGAGCGTGCCGCAAATGTAATCGAAAAAATCAACAACTGCGTTGAAGCCCTCAAAGTCACGGTGCAGGGCGGCGGACACGTGGAAGGAGGGGTGAATAAGCTTTGCCTTTGTCGCACCGGAAGAGGTAAAGCTGACCACCTTACTTAGGTCAACGCCACTGTCTGTGGAATCGAAAATACGTGTGCCGTAAATGCAGACTGCGCCGCTGCATTTACCCAGGAGCTTTTGACTATGAAATGTTTTCAGAGTGGTGGACAGCGATGACGGGCTCAGGGACACATCACCCAGGAAAATGGAAAACAGCAAGGGGGGGAGCTTCCCTCGGTTTTTTCTTACGGCAAAGTCGTCGTTGATAAATTTCACCGCGTGCTTTGAACGGTAAGGCACCCGTGTTTTTTCCAACTGAGCGTCATCCAGCGACACCACGTCGTTCCAGGCCGTTTCAAACCCCGATCGGTAAAGCACGTCCAGGTCTTTTCTGGAAAACCAGCGCGGGAGTTGATATGACTTCCAGGTAAAGGGATTGCTGCCCAGCCTTTCATTCAGCTTTATCATCCTCTCTGCAAGGCTGATGGCGAAATCAGTTGAACCCAGGTTGATCTCGGAACATACGAACCAGAAGCTGCGCAAATCTTTCGACAAGCAGAACTTCACCTCCTCCTCAACAATGTCCAGGTCCCTGTACCTGACCGTGCGGCCTTTCACCAATGGTTCCGAACAGAAATAGCAACTGAAGGGACATCCCCTTGCCACCTCTATGGGGATCGTGGGGGTCTGCGACAGGAAGTTGAATATCCTTTTGTGGCTGGAATCAAAACCGAAAGAGATGGGGGAACCCTGATTGTACAACGTCAGATACGCCTTACCGTGCGCAAGGATACTTCCGTAGTGGTGTATGATTTCATCAATCATCTCATCATCGTACTCCCGTCCTTCAAAGGGCGGATAATGCACGCGGACGTTTTCGACATATTGTCCGTCTTTTTTGTAGATAAGATTTGGAATCCCGGACAGGTTGCGCCCCCGGACTAAATCCTCGAAGTTTTCAAGTAACGGGTCGCCGCATCCGCAGATACCGAAATCCATGTCAAGATACGCCAGAATCTCTTTCGCATGAAGGGAAAATCCGAACCCGCCCACAGAAAGGGGAACATCGGTAAGCTGTTTGACCTTTTTCAGGGTAAAATCGAGCATTTCCAGGGGATGATACTTTTCATACGTATAATTCATGTAATCCGGGAGTAGATATGAATCCGTCTGACGCAGGGTAAAACCAATCATCCGCGGCTTGTATCTGTTTATGTAAATGTCAAGCCAGGAACCGATCCGGTCTTCGGGGATGTTTGACAAGTCGATCCGTTTAACGGCAATGCCCTGCTGCCTGGCGCGCGCGCTGAGCATAACAAAGGAGTATGGATAAAAGGGCTCATAGTGGAAATTGGAGGCGTTTATGAGGAGCAGGTCTGTTTTGCCGTCTGATTTTTCAACGTGCATGTTTTCCACACTACCCTTTCTCTGCCGTCAAAACAGATCAAATATAACCGTTAATTTCCCCTGTGGATTACCAAATATTCTAAGGATTGAAGGATAGCAGGAAAGATGCGTGTAATACAGTGAAAAAAGAATTCCTTTTTCTTTGCGGAGGCTTCGTATAAATTGGAAATAACACCTTGTAATTATCAGGGCTTTTTTACCTGTTTTTATCCTTTTTGCGGTATTCTTATAATCGTTAATTTTACCAGTCTTTTCAAGGCATTCAAGGGAATTCAATCCTTGTGTGGTTTTGTCTGTTTTGGTACGCTTTTACCACAAGGTACGACATAAGTACGACGCAAACACGGGGTATCCCCAGGGCTACGTCAAAGAAATCTGTAAGTAGCTGCTAGTAAAAGAAACCAAGAATAAACTGGCTTTCTTGCTCTGCATTTTACATAAGGGACTCGGCCATAAATAAATGTTCCAAACCGATGAGAAGTATGTTACGATG
>CAYHFB010000097.1:0-10095 GCA_964355695.1 uncultured candidatus Brocadiaceae bacterium | reverse complement strand
GGTTAAATCGTACCGTAATGCCGGTGATTTCCTCACTCCATTTCCTTGATTCGTTTGAGTTGTGCTTCTTAACTTAACACCTATGGGGGGAACCCCGCCCCTGCGGTATGGTGTTGCATAAGCATTACGCGGCGCACCCCATTATCTGCTCCAAAGGCAAGGCAGAGGCCTTCCGCTGCGTTTGTGGGGGAAAAGCGGACGCTGGCCTGCCGGGATTTCACTTCCACCGAAACTGCTTCTTTTGTAGCAACTCATCATCACTGATGTAGTCCTTGATGAGTTTCAGGCAGGCGGCCTGGTTGCCTACGGCGTCGATGTTGATAAAGTTCACAAAATCCTTGTTTGCATCAACCCAGCTCAGCACGATGTCTATTTCACCCGCTTCATCTTCGGTAAGGTCGTCCGGCTCCCTGTTTTGTTCAAACATTTCAGCAAGGATTTCCTCAACGCCGGAGAAGTCTGCGGCGTCCCTGAGCAGTTCGTATCTTTGCACCGGCTGCCCCTCTGTTACAAAAAACAACTCGAAGCAGTCCTCAACCGTGGAAGGCAATATCAGGACAAAGTTTTTCAGGCTTCCATATCTGGCGTCCCTTTCATGCACCTCAATCTGCTGGTTAAACAGAGGGCGGTATTGTTTTATTAATTGGTATTCCAGGAGCATTGCGGCCAACTCGGAACCGGTTATTTCCAATTCAATGGTGTAGACGGCGTTTAATAAGCCTGTTATCTTTTCCAGGCAGTTTGCCGTATTCCAGAAATAAGAACCCACGCGGTCTTTCAGGTTTTTTGCCTTTCCCACGTATATGACCTTCCCGGCTTTGTCCTTCATTTGATAAATACCGGGGCTTTGCGGGATAGACCACAAGAAGGCCTTGTCAAAGGCGTATTTGCTGAAGTCAACGCTCATTACCGTCGGGTATTGAAACTCCAGGAGTGCCTCTGCCGTAACAATCTTTTGCGCCTCAGCCAACTCACGGCACCGGGCAAAGATATTCACCATAGCGCTGACCTCCTTTTCCGTGTTTTGGGTGTCGAGAGTAGGCAGTTTGAAGAATAGCGACAAGTCGCTCAGTGATTTTTGGTTGAGGGTCGGGAGCAGTTTTTTTGTCAACAATTTCAGGCATAGCGCCTGGTTTTCTAAGGTTTCCTGCGTTTTCACCAAGACGGCATTGAGTTGATGCACCATCGCATGGACATCGTAACCGGCCAGTACGGCGTCTCCCAAAAAATGCAACAACGCTGTCGCCCCCTTTTCTGCCGGGACGCCTTGTTTTATCTCTTGCTCCACGTCGCCCGGCAGGTGCAGGGATGCCAACATTGCTGCACCTGGATTGATGAAGGTATGGAAATGTTCCGTTAGTTTGTTGCCCTTGAATTTTTGGGCGCTGATTTCGACGATGATCCCGTATTTCGCGGCAAGCCGGGCGGTAAAAAGGCTCACCACGGCAATCTCCGCGTCTGAAATGGGTGTGCCGTTTTTTTCGATGATCTGCCAGAGCATCCGTTCGTCCAGGGTAAACCTACGGTCGCCTGAAAGGGCGGTGCGTATCAGTTTTTCACCCACGCCAGGCGAGGCTCCTTTGATCTTGACCACCTGCTCGACAAGTTCACTGCTGGTAGCGCCCGCTTTTTTCGACTTCAGATAGGCGTATATCTTTTCCTGTACAACGCCAGGCCGGTTAGTTGTTGGATGCATTCTTTATGAATAATAGCTCGCTGCAAAGGACACGGAAAACACGTAGACAAACAAAAGGAATCGGATGATTTTTGAAGTATCCGCTTAAATAAAATGAAATCACCCTTGGTTCCTCGTTAAGGAAGAGGAACCAGGAAGACAAGAGAAAAGAAAGGCGGCTTAATCTCTCTCTTTTATTTCTTTTGGACCCTCAACCTCAAATATCTCCCACAGACTGATATCAGTTCCTTCAAGCGAGTTGATCTGCAAGACTTCTTGAGTACCAAATACCTCCCCTTTTCCGTAAGTACTATCATCCTCAAACAGAAACCTTTCCACGTACTGCTCAAGGGGATCGACGATTATATACTCCCTCACTCCGAACCTTTCGTACAGTGCCTTCTTTTCCCGTTTGTCTTTAAGGGACGTATAAGGTGAGAGTACCTCAATAATCAGGTCGGGGGCGCCTTGTATGTTGGCGTCGGTTATCTTCTTTTTATCGCAGACAACGAGTATGTCAGGCTGGACGACGTCGTACTCGGAAAGGACAACATCTGTGGGAGCCACGAAGGTGCGGCATGGGCCGCCGCTGAGTTTTTGCTTTAGTTGTGCTGCAAGGTTAATAACGATATCTTGATGTCTTATGGAAGGCGCCGGTGTCATGCAATACGCTTCACCGTCAATTATCTCCCAACGTTCATCTTCAGGCCATGTAAGGTAGTCAGTCCGGGTGAATTTCTTTTCAGATTCTTTTTTCAGTGGATAACCCATGTGAATCTCCGTTCTTTATGTGTACACGAACAAATCTATGATTTACTGTCAACACAACAGGTGAGCCTTTTTTCGTAACTACTCAGGTAGATAGGCTGAAGTGTGAAGCAGGTGTTTAGGCTGAAGGCTTTTAGGTTACTTCCCCCTTCAGTCTATCAACCTGAGTACTTACCGGTATAGGTGGTGTGCTATACGTCCCGCCATCGGTGATATGGATTTTTCAGAAAATGAAACAGTTTTGATCTCTGTATAATTTTCCGTGAGGTAATGCGTACGGAAGGAGATTACTTGCTTTGCCCGCCAATGATCTTCTGGTAAGCCGAGAATTCTCGCTGTGCCTCTTCTTTCATACCCTTTCGGTCATAAATAAGGGCCAGGCCGTAATACGCCTTTGCAAAATCCGGGTCAACCCGAATCGTCTCCTCAAGCGCAACCGCCGCCTCGTCCAGTATCTTGCGCTGAGAATAAGCGCTGCCAAGGTCAAAGTGGACTTCAGGATTGTACGGGTTTACCTCTATAGACCTTTGCAACGAGTTGATGGCCTCATCAAGCGCCCTTTTATCCGAATAGGGGTTCTGGATGTTGTAGTGGGCAGCCGCTGCCCTTTGTACCTTGGCAAGGGCAACGCAAAGCACCCGCTTATCGGCGTAAGCCTTACCGAGCCGGTAATGCGCATCAGCGTTACCCGGTTCCAGCTTAACGACCACGGCAAATTCTATAATGGCATTATCGAAAAGCTTTTCGCTGGAATAAACAATGCCAAGGTCGAAATGTGCTATCGCGTTTTTGGGTTCAATTTCTATCGCTTTTTTAAAGGCGTTTATTGCATGGGGAGCGTCATTCTTAGCGAAGCAGGTTACGCCAAGGCAATAGAACGCCGCGGCGTAGTGCGGGTTGATGGCCGTGGCTTGGGTAAATTCTGCCAGAGCCTCGTCTAAGAGCGTTTTGTTCAGGGATATTTGCCCCAGCCTGAAATGTGCTTCTGCATAATTGGGATTGATTTCAATTGCCTTTTTAAAGGCGCATATCGCCTCATCCCCGGCATTCTTTGCAAGGAGGGTTTCTGCTAACGCATATTGGGTAACAGCGTCCTTCGGGTTCAATTCCATCACCCGTTCAAACTCGTGAATGGCATTATCAAACATACCTTCTGACGAGTAAAGGATTCCGAGATTTTTATGAGCCAATGCGTGGTCAGGGTCTAATTGTATTACGGACTTGAACGTTGCCGTTGCTTTATCCGGGAGACCTTTCCTCGCGTGAATCATTCCCAGGTAAAACAACGCATCGGTGTATTTGGGGTTTATCTCTACGGCTTTTTTTAATTCTGCAAAGGATTCATCAAACAAGGAACGGTTATAGTACGCTATTCCCAGATTATAACGCGCCTCCGCCAGTGTGGGATTGAGTTGTGTCGCCCTGTAGTATGCACGTACCACCTCGTCGGGCGTGTTCGCCTTCGAACACCCGTACATGCCGATACCCGAAACTAATACAGCCATTAATAAAGGCACTCTGAATGGCAATACTAGATTCTTTATCATTACCACACTCCTCCCAAAAAACCAGTTCCAGATAAATTAAAGTTACTTGCGGATGCTTACCGTGTAACCCTGTTTGTGGCCATGTAGCGTTAACTATTGCAGCGATTACGTATTTCCTGTTTTTTAGGGAATATATCAAATAGGCAGTACATTGTCAAGTGTTTATTTGATATATGTTTAGATAATGCGAAAGGCATGGCAATTATCGGCTATGCTTGAACTATGCGATACCTTCGTCTGATTAAGAACATTTTAAACCACAGATTTCATAGGTTTTGGATAAAAAACCCCACCTGTTGCGTCAGAGGTTTTTCTGTGTTTCGCATGTATTAACGGTTGATGAAAGTGAATAAGGAAACTTCGTAATTCAAAAATTCTTTATTCGAAATTCGTTATTCAATACACCTTCACCTCTTCAATTTCAAACCGTTCGTTTGCCCTCTTAAGATAGCCCATGGAAACCTTTGGGTCGTGCGAAAAAATCAGTAGCCAGTGTTCCTCAAAGGCCTGCTTTAGGATGTTCTTCTTGTTTTTCAGCGTGTCCAGGGGGAACAGGTCGTATCCCGCAATGCACGGATAATGCAAGTGCGCGGCGGTCGGGACAAGGTCGGCGAGGAAAAAGGCGGTCTGCCCTTCCGATTCTATCTTTACGCATTGATGGTGGCGGGTGTGTCCACCAATCCTCACGAGGGTGATGCCCTTGTCTATCTCGGTGATCTCGTCGTCCAGCAGGCACAGGCAATTGGGTTCGCCGAGGGGTAAAAAGTCCTCGGTTATATAACTTGCCACAGTCCTTTCATTCGGATGTAATGCAACCTCCATCTCCCCTTTTTGGACAAAATATTTTGCCTTCGGAAAGGCAGGCACAATCTCCCCTTTTTCGCTAAAAACGGTATTTCCCCCGGCGTGGTCAAAGTGGAGGTGGGTATTGATGACGATATCAATGTCCTTCGGCTGATAGCCGAAACGGTATAGCGATTCCGTCAGATTGGATTTTTTATCAATGCCGTAAATCCGGCACGTTTTCTCGCTGTGCTTCACACCCACCCCGGTGTCAATCAGGATATTGTGCTTTTTGGTTACAACCAAGGGGCAGCGAAGTGAGAGTTGAATTCGATTTTTATCGTCGGGCTGATACCACTTTTCCCACAATGCGCGTGGCACAACGCCAAACACCGCGCCGCCATCCAGATAAATGGAGCCGTCCGTAACAGGGATGATATCAAATTTGCCGATTTTCACGAAGGGTGCGTTCCTTTCAACCTGCGAAACCGTTATCAATCGCCAATAGTACGCCACAACCATACTATTGCCCGAAGTCTCAATACCTGCGTACACGTAACTTTATAGCGTCAGAGGGTTGTCCCTCCAGATAAACAATGCCGAAAAGGGGAATTATCTTTTGGTAACAAGCCTTGTCTGGAGGGGGGGTGTAACAGCCAGGTCTTTTGCATGGAGAATATGGAGCGCGTTGACCGTGTCAATGCGCGGTAGTCACACTTTTACTGCACTCCTGAAAAGTGGATATGCTTTAACCGATGGGTTATTTTCCGAAAAGCCTTTAGAAAGAAAAATGGGCCCACAAGGACTCGAACCTTGGACCAGCGGATTATGAGTCCGCTGCTCTAACCAACTGAGCTATGGGCCCGCATTTGTAAGATAGAATTATAACACAAACAATCTTCTTTTCAATTTCATTTTTATATCCAGGTAGAATGATTTTTTTGAAGCCTTACAACGGCGTTGCAAAATGATTATTGAGTTTCTTCTGAAAGATGACATAATTTAGTCGTACAGGAAATCCGAAACACTTCGTAGCGCACGCCTCCGACTTGCGCAACAGAGGCCGTTAAACTCGAAACTTATTATAAGGAAACCTCATGAACAACCATAAATCCCCCCCTTTTTTATTGGTAACAATCATCGTTTTTTTCATCAGCACGGGAGTCTTTTTGCACCATGTCGCCTGGGGAAAGGATATTGATGACGTTCTTGCCGGGATCGAAATGGCCAACTCGTCATTTAAAACCATGAAGGCTGATATCACCTTCACCCGCACCATTACCCTGCTTGAATCCACGGAAACATCACAGGGCGAATTGAGCTACAAAAAACCCCAAAAGCTGTATCTGAAATTTTATCCGCCTAAAAACGAGGTGAATATCGTTGACGGGAAATATGTGTGGGTCTACCACCCGAACGAAAAGCAGGTGGAAAAATACGAGATGAGCAAAGGTAAGCAGTCTTCGCAAAGCATGAGCTTTTTCGAATTTGGCTATGGCGAATCGGTGGGAGAGGCAAGGAAAAATTACGAGATCACCCTGGTTGATACCATGGGGGCGGAGCCGAAACAGGTTTACACCCTGAACTTAAAGCCTAAAGACCCCAAATCGCAATACTCCGGCATCAAAATATGGGTGGAAGACGGATTTTGGCTGCCCCATAAGATAGAACTTGGCGAGAGTGGCGGCGAGGTTATTAATACCATTGAATTCAAGAACATCAAGCTGAACAAAGGCATGTCCGACAAGCTTTTCACCTTTGACGTGCCAAGAAACGTGGAGATTATTGAGCCTTTTAAATAACGTGAACTCTTTAACCGAAATCTGTGGTTCCGAAAAGGCCTCTTATGTCGGACGGGTTGACGTTATGTCTGCTTCCCTTGCCTGTCCATCGAAAACAGCCGGATATTAAAAACGGCTGCAATGAGGATGGTGCCTGATACAACGGCGCACAGTATCCCAAACCAATCGCCACAGCGGGTATAAATCGAAATGCCTTTGCCTGCCAGCCTTACATGGTTCGTAAGCGTCCCGCTTATTTCCCGGTATTTACCCTGCGCATCAACCAGCATGTCATAGATAGTCCCATTGGGCGCGACAAACGCGGAGATGCCCGTATTGGCGGCGCGCGCCAGAGAGATGCGATTCTCGACCGCCCTGAACACCATGATCGCCAGGTGCTGGTCAAGCTCCGCGCTGTTGCAGAACCAGCCGTCATTCGTTATATTCAGCATGAATTCCGCGCCGTCTTTTCTAAACCTCCGTATCAGGGGCGGGACGGTATCCTCGTAACAGATAGACACGCCAAAGGTGATACGCCCGTTTGCGGCCGTCTCCAGAGAGAATAGCGTCCGGTCTTTGCCGTGGGTCAGCCCTATTTCGTAAGGCACCATACCGGCCAGGAAGGGGAAGTAGTCCTTGAGCGGCGTAAACTCGCCAAAAGGCACCAGGTGTATCTTGTCATAGCGGCTAACAAAGCTTCCCTGCCTATTGTAGTGATAGGCGCTGTTGTGATAGATTTGCTGCTCTCCGTTAAGGGTGAGCGCGATACCGCCGATAATCAGGTTTGTGCCTAAATCCTGCGCCAGTTGCACGGCCGTAAGCTGCGACAGGGCGTCGATCTTTCTACCGGTGAGATCGGGATTGATATTGAGTATCCCTGGCATCATCGTCTCCGGCCACACAAGCAGGTCGATGGATTTGCCCTTTGCGGACTTTGACAGGTCGAAATATTTCTTCAGGATGCTCATTTGATCCGCCTCAGTCGATTCGAACTTTAAATCCTGTGGTATATTCCCCTGCACCAGGCACACCTTCGGCCCATCCACCGGGACGTAATTCTTTAACCGGTAGAAACCATAAAACAACGTCGCAAGCAACGTGACAAGCGGTAAAACACATACCACGCCGGTGAAGACGAGCTTCCTGTTCGGGAGTAAGCACGGGCGGTAGCGCTTAACGGCAAAAAGGGTTTTTAGTCCCGGACAAGAGAGAATGAGGTCTGCAATGCCGGCATTGACCATGACGATTATGAAAGAAATCCCGTAAACGCCCGTAATGTCGGAAATCTGTATTACCGGCAGCCATTGATACTGGGTGTGGCCGATGAAGAACCAGGGGAACCCCGAAAGGAAAAAGGAGCGAATAAACTCCAGCGCCGCCCACAAACAAGGCGCCGTCAGGGTAAGCGGCCATTTCAGTTTAAACACGACGTACCGGGCGCAAACGGCAAAAAGAAGGAAATAGACGGAGCAATAAAGGCTGAGCAAAACCCAGGCAATACCGGTGACGTGCCGCATCCAGGAGAGCTGCACAAAAAAGAAAATGACGCCGATAAGGAGGGTGTTAAGGCACAGATGTTTTTTCCCGGATACGACAAAGATAAACAACGGGACAAGGCCAATCCACGCCAGATAGCCCATATTTGCCGGTGGATACGACAGAAAGAGAAGAAGGTTCGTCAGTAATAAAAAAACGGTTGCTTTGGGAAAATATGCTTTGTTCAAGGTTGTAATAGGAGACCATTTTGTGCAAAATTTTGGAGGAATAACACCCGCCGGATATTTCACTGGAAATGTTTTCACATTTACAATCGGGCAATAAAAAACTATGATACCACCCAATGATTTAAAAATAAAAACAAAATATTGAATTACGAATATCGAACCAGGAATTTTCGAATTATGAAGGTAGCTCAAACCTTCAGGTTTGATGGTTGTTGCGTAATTAATGCGTAGCAAAGTTCCGTTAGGAACGAAATATTGGTAGAAAAACAATCGGGTTTTACATATATCATGCCTACGGCATTTTATATTTCTATGCCCTTGTTATTTCTACCGATATTTTGTCTCTACGGGACATTGAGAAAAAGATACGGAGTCTCTCCGGGCTGAAACCCTGATTTGCAGGGTGTATCGTGTTTACGGGAATGCATCCGTGAGCTACTGTTGTTACACCCTGAAGGGGCGTTTTTGCTATGCCCGGTCAGGGGCAACACAACCGTAGCCCACTGCGCAAGCGGTGGGAAAGCTAATGCAGTATTGTATCAAGCCCCGGCGGGGAGACACACATAACCACGGGAACATTCCACAGCTTTCGTAAATAAATCCTTCGGCGCCCGTTATTCGATTTTATGCCCCTTCCGTTCCCATGCTGGCGCTGGTGAACGAGGTGGCACAGGGAGAAACGACATAATGCTTTTAGGCGTTCACTGTTCAATAAGCGGCGGTCTGCGTAATGCCTTTTATGAGGCAACGTCTTTGGGGATTACCACGTTCCAGATATTTACCAAAAACCAACGGCAATGGAAGGAGAAGGTGGTTGAATCGGCAGAGGCGTTGCAATTCCGGCGTGATTTTGAGGTTTCCGGCGTCAAAACGGCATTTTCGCACGCCTCCTACCTCATCAACCTCGCAAGCGACGACAATGGCTTGTGGCTCCGTTCCACAGAGGCGCTCATCGGCGAGGTGCGGCGATGCGACGTCCTCGGCCTGGCCTTTATCGTCCTCCATCCGGGCGCGGCAAAGGGCAGCGGGGAGCAGGCAGGCATTGAAAGGGTCGTAAAGGCGCTCCAGGCCGTACTTCATGCAACCGGTGATTCTGCCGTAAAAATCCTGCTGGAGAATACGTCCGGGCAGGGGACGTGCATCGGCCATAAATTTGAGCATTTAAGGCAAATTATGGATGGGGTTGATTCCGGGCGGATTTGTACATGCTTTGACACCTGCCACGCCTTTGCGGCAGGCTATGACATCAGGACGAAATCCGGTTTTGAGGCGACGATGGAGCGCTTAGACCAGACGGTAGGCCTCCCGCGTCTCATGGCAATCCACCTGAATGATTCCAAGGGCGACCTCGGCAGCCATCTCGACCGGCACGAACATATCGGCAAAGGCAAGATAGGCCTGGAACCCTTCCGGCAAATTATGCGGCGGTTTCAGCACACGGTAAAGGTAATCGAGACGCCAAAGGAAGACCGTATGGACGAGGTTAATTTGCGGGTTTTACGTGAATTGGTTTAACGGGGCTGGGTCTGATAGGTGATAACGTAATTCCTGACAGGATAACAGGATTAACGGGATTGTTTATAGCCAAAAGCCCCTGTTTTTCGAAAAACCCGGGATGGATTCCCTGTGTTTGCCGTTTTCGTCATTGAACCCCCGGCTTGTTAGGCGGCGTCAATAAATAAAGGTATCAAGTCGGAGGTTTCGCTTTGTCTGAATAATTACACTTTTGATAAAAGTTGCTACCTTTATTTATTTACGCTGCCTTAGCGTCTTTGCGTTAAACAGGTTTTTTTGTTGTCTTTAACGTTGTGTCTTCT
>CAYHFB010000096.1:0-10133 GCA_964355695.1 uncultured candidatus Brocadiaceae bacterium | reverse complement strand
TCCTCCTGAGCAAGGGGATGAAGCAGATCGGCGCGGTTTCCGGGTGGTCGCTCTCTGCGCTTGCGGGCGTAGGGGCAAAAACGATTGTGAACGGCACCATCTGGTTAGGGGTTATTAGCCTGCTGACCTTTTTTGTGTCTTACCTTCTCGTGCTTTCGTGGGCGGATTACAGCTTTGTTTCTCCGGCGTCGTCGATGAGTTACGCCATTGTTCCCGTGCTTGGTTTTCTGATGCTGGATGAAATATTGAGTCCTCTTCGCTGGATGGGGGTGGGATTGATCTTTCTCGGTGTGTTGCTGGTGAGCCGCACGCCACACAGCACAACCGTCAAGGAAGACGCATGCGTACCGTTATGATTTTTGCGATACTGGTGCTGTCCGGCGCGGGTGGTGAGATTGCCATTAGTTACGCAATGAAGCAGATTGGAGAGGTTCATTGTTTTACGCCGCACGCGTTGTTTGCCGTGCTTAAACGCGCCGTGCGGCTGCCCTGGTTGTGGGTTGGCGTGGCGCTGGTCGGAACCGGCTTTTTTTCTATGTTGATGTTGCTCTCGTGGGAAAATGTCAGCTTTGTCGTTCCGTCAACCGCCCTAAGTTATGCCGTGGGGGCGCTTGGCGCAAAGTTCTTTCTGGGCGAAACGGTAAATAATATGCGATGGCTTGGGGTGCTGCTTGTTTGCATTGGAGTGGCCCTGGTTTGGTTAGGATAGGATAGGATAGTATTAGGGGGTTATTAAGAGTTATGAAGGACACACGTAATCCTTTAGTTTCTGTTGTTATTCCTGCATTCAATGAAGAGCAGTTCATGACGAAGGCGCTTCAGAGCTTGGCAGAGCAGGACTTTACTGATTTTGAGTTAATTGTGGTAGACAACGACTCTACCGACAAGACGTCCGAGATTGCCGAACTCTTTGGCGCAAAGGTGATCCACGAACACCGGCGAGGGGTGGGGTATGCACGTCAGACCGGATTCTTAGCGGCAAGGGGGGCAATTATAGCGACCACGGACGCCGATGCCATCCTTCCACCCGATTGGCTCTCCAGGATTGTTGATGAATTCCACAAAGACAAGAAACTCGTCGCCTTCGGCGGCCTTTACAACCTTTATTCGGGGCCACTCACGGCAAGGATTGCACTGTTCTATTTTGCACATCCCGCGTGGTTTTTAGATAAGGTTTTTTCCGGCGGATGGGGTTTGCCGGGGGTAAATCTTTCCGTTAGAAAAGACGCCTTTTTACAGGTGGGTGGATTTAAGACGGACCTCGCGCTGGGTGAAGACGCGGAGATTTCCAGGCGGCTCAAGCACGTCGGCAAGGTTTGGCTGGATACCCGCTTTCGCGTGCAAACTTCTGGAAGGAGATACCGGGGCGGTTTGATTGCAGGCGTTATGGCCTATATACCAAATGGGATTATGAGGATTCTCTTTAAAAAGCATACGCTTACAAAGCTTCCCACGATTCGGTCGGAGCGCCTTTTGTTTTTCAGGTTTCTCCCCAGGACGCTGGTGCTGCTGGTGATACTATCGCTCTCATTCTTCTACTTTTCACACCATTATACTACAAAGGCTGGCTCAAAAAAGGTAGATTTTGTTGCAAATAAGTTAAAAGGAAGAAAATAGGACAAGCAACTACTTTGTCATCATTAGTTTAAAAACTGCCGTAACCACCGATTTCTGAGATTACACAGATAAAACGAACAGTTCAACCGGTATTAAAATACTACCCATTCTGAGGCGACACGAACGATTACAAAAAAAATCTGTGTAATCTGTGGTTCCTGATGTTTTTAACCAGTCCGAGGCCGGGTATTGGCGGTATAGTTCCAAACAGTGGGTGTCAAAATCCTTGTTATTCAAATCCAATGAATTCCATTCTTTCCCAAAGTGATACGCCTCATACAGCGCACGATAGCGCTAGTCTCTCCGGGCAAACCAACGAGTCTGGCGTAAACGATATATTTCTAACCTTTGACGACGGGCCGAACGAACCGTACACCTCTCAAATCCTCGATGTCCTGAAGGCGCATGAGGCCAAGGCTACCTTCTTTGTTTGTGGAATGGGGGTGGAGCGGTTTCCCGAAATTATCCGTCGAATCCTGGGCGAAGGGCATTCCATCGGCAACCATGCGTATTCACACTCAATGTTTTTGACTATCATGGGTTTACTGGGAAAAGAGATAGAAAAAACCGACGAGTTAATCCTGAAGACGGCTGGCGTAAAAACGCGCCTTTTCCGCCCACCCTGGGGGGTTACCACCCCCTGGTTAAAAAGATACCTGAAGGCACACCATTACCAAACCATCCTGTGGGACGTCAATTCTTATGACTGGTCAGGAATACCCGCATTATCTATCGAAGGAATCGTTTTGAAAAAGGCGCGTCCGGGCGCCGTTATCCTCCTCCACGACGGGAAAAATGCAAAACAGCACCACGACCGTTTACAAACCGTACAAGCCTTGCCCTCTATCATAAAAACCCTCAAACAGCGGGGTTTTTGTTTGAAGGGTATCGGGAGCGCGAACCGTTAGGTTTGCTCCGCGGTTGGTTCCCTATTGTTGGGTTTTGTAGGGCTGTCTGGAGCGTTGTCAGGGAAAGGGCTGGGAGACCCCGCCCCTGCGTGGTAAAAGGTATTTTATTCGTTATTTTGTAATGGGGGGTCTTTTCAGCCTCCTGCTTTTTTCTCTCAGAGCCATTGCTTTTCGCTACGGGATACGTGCTGCCGTTGAAATAAAGAGGATGTGTTTGGTAGCGCTTACAGGGGGTTGGGGGTAGAGACTTATGAGAAGGCAGTTTCATCCTGGCTGTTTTCCACCGTTTTTGTGAAAAACAGCTATGGATAATTTTGAGTATGACAAAAAGAATTGATAAGGATGAATTACGTTGTTGAGTATCCCCCCCGTAATTCTTTGCCCTTTATGAAACCGTACAGTGCGCAAACAATCAAGTAACCGCTCAACGTTGCAGATAGGGCTAGTTGCGGGGTAATCACGAAAACTAAAATGGCGGCGGAAAACTCCAATACCATAGGTACTACGCCCTGTTGAATGCCAATCTTACCCGTAATATTAAAAAACGGCACCTTGCTGATCATAAATAAACTGAGGGCAATGGTGATAAATGGAAGTATGTCTATAATCATCGTTGTACCACATTTTGCCTGCAAGAAATGATTGAGTATGACCAGTTGCGCAACGGTACCGCCGGAGAGGGTGGATGGCAGACCGGAGAAAAAATGCCTGGGTATACTTACTCCATCCGTTTTTTGCACGTTAAACCTTGCCAATCGAAAGGCGGCGCAGATTACGAAAAACAGTCCGGCACACCAAACCAGCGGGGTGGGATAGTGTGAACACGCCTTTACCATGAGTACGCCAGGCGCAATGCCGAAGGTTATTAGGTCCGCCATGGAATCCAACTGGGCACCCGTATTGCTCGTGCTATTCATAAGACGCGCCAGCCGTCCATCAAAGGTATCCAGTGCCATAGCCACAATAATAAGCCACGACGCGACCACAAAATTATGGTTCATAACACATAACATTGATACAAAACCACAGGCAATATTTCCGACGGTAATTAAAGTAGGTAACGTATTTTTTGTTCTCATTGGTAATCCTCACCATGAATCAGTTGTTTTGGTTAATGTCGCTTAATATAATGCGCTACTTTGGTAGATGTAGCAAAAGGCGCTCCGTAGTGCGTGTTTAATTAATAAATAGCAGTAGTGCGCCTAATTCATTATACTTACAGCAATAATTAACTTCCACAGTAAATATGAATAATTGATCGGTGAATGCGCAAAACGCAGTAAACTAACTGCACATTGTAATTATTATTTGTGCAGTAAAAACCCTCCTGGCGAGGCTGCGCCGCAACCCAAGCCCCCGCATCCTTATGTGTTAAGTTAAGCGTTTTTCGGGTGTTCCGGACAAACGCTGTTTATCCGTGCAATCTGTGTGCAGCAGGAAACAGTTGCAATTCATTTACTTTTGTATTAGTATCTTAGGAAACACCAACTGTAGGCAGTGTTTTTTCGTTTGCCTTGAGATTTTATTTTAAGAATACACCACGTCAGGAAAGAGAGGTAAGATGGACGTCCTTGTTTCAGGATCGGTTGCGTATGACAGGATTATGGACTTTCCGGGAAAATTTTCAGACCATATACTCCCCGACAAGATACACATGCTTAACGTATGTTTTATGATAAAAGATTTACAGGAAAACTTTGGAGGCACTGCGGGTAATATTGCTTATGGCCTTTCCCTCCTTGGAGAAAAACCCACGATAATAGCGACGGCAGGACGCGATTTCGAACCATACCGAAGCTGGTTAACGAAGAATAACATTCCCACCAAACACATCACGGTGATTAATGAAGAGTTTACCGCGGGCGCATATATAACCACAGACCAGTCAGACAACCAGATAACGGCATTTAACCCCGGAGCTATGAAGTTTAGCTCCCGTTATAATTTCGATACAACTAACAGCGAGAATTCCATGGCCATTGTTGCTCCCGGCAATTTAGACGACATGGTTAATTTCTCCAATACCTATAAAAAGAAAAAGGTTAATTACATCTTTGATCCAGGACAGTCGCTTCCTGCCTGGAATAAAGAGCTTTTGGCGGAGATGATACACGGCTCAAAGATATTTATCTGCAACGATTATGAATTACAAATGACACAGGAAAAAACCTCCATGACGATAGAGGACATTGCAGGACGTACGGAAACGTTGATTGTAACAAGAGGTGAACTGGGTTCTGAGATAATAAGAAAGGAAAAGAAAGGCTTGAAGAAGGTTAAGATACCGGCCGCCAAAACGGAGACGGTAAATGATCCCACCGGGGCAGGCGATGCATATAGGGCCGGGCTGATCAAAGGACTCTTAACCTCGAAAAACGACATTGTTCACGCGGCAAAGATCGGCGCGGTTTGTGCCACTTATTGCGTGGAGGTTTACGGGCCTCAGAATTTCCATTTCACGCGGGAATCCTTTCAAAGGCGTTTTCAAGCCGTTTTTGGCGAGAAGGCATTTTAAACGGCGGTACGCCATTTTGGGCGTCCGCTGAACTACCACTGAAAAATAACGGCGATACCTCACCGTAGAGGTATCGGATAATTTGAATACCTTTTACTATAAGTATTGATCCGATGATAAAAAACGGGGTTCTCTTTATAAAAGATACCAGCTTTACCACAAAGAAGATTGAAGACCCCTTCGTTATCGAAGGCTATATACCTGAAACGCATAGCCTGAAAATGGAGGGTGAAGGCCTTCAACTGGTAAACAGAAACGAGCTAAGGCATGCCGTTGGCGTTGTTGCGGCCAGGGCGCTCAAGTACTTCAGCACCAACGGAGAAGGCTTCAATGTCTTCCGCACGCGTGAAATGGCGGTCTGGTGGCTTAGGCACATATATAACGGCTTCTCCTGGTGGAAGGCGTACGTGGTTAACGCCGAGGGGGAGCGGAAGGATATGCCCATGCTTTATATCGGTGAAGAATTCGGATCTGCTGGAGGATACGGGGACAACGAAGCCGATATCGTACTGAGCGCCTTTGAAAATGACCAGAGCCTCGTCTGCCGTGAATGTAAGGGGGGCGTGGTTTTTGCCGTTGGCTACAGTGAAAGGGGTGGTCTCTTTAACTCCCCGGACATGTATGGAGTAAAGGCCATTGTGGGCAGTAAATACAAAGGCGCCGGGGTAAACGTAGTTTACAGCATAACGCAGAATTTAACGCTCATGGCACGGCACGCCCTGAAAAATAGCGGCAAGGCCGTTACCCCGGAAAGCATTCGCCGCGAAATTGAAAAGATGAAGGTTCTTATTCTGGACAGGCCCCGCCATAATAAGCTGATACAAACGGTTGCAGAGCTGGGTGCGGAATTAATCCTTGTTAAAGACGACGATCTTACCCCGACCATTGCTATAGCAAAAAACGAAGTTGATCTGATCATCGGTGTGGGCGGGGTCCCTGAAGCCGTTTTAAGCGCAATTATTATAGAAAAGCTGGGTGGTGAAATGTGCATCAGGATCATACCTACCCATATCGCACAGGATGAAGGGTTGTTGAGCGATTTAAACAACTGGGACCTTTTCAAAAAGAATGAAATCGACATCTTAAGAAATTTCAAGATCGTCAGGCCGGGCACGGAAAAATATCTGGAGAGCGCCTGGAATACGATATGGAACTCGAAGGCACTTGCTGGCGGTAATGATATGGTCTTTACGGCCAGCGTCCTTAAAAAGACACCCTGGATAACGTACCCCGATGGCAAAGAAGTGCCTGGCGCGGCGTTAGACGTTGAAACGGGGGAGGTGTCCGTGCAGGTAATTCGTATTGCCCACAATTGCGTAGAGATTACCCCCGTTATTTACAAGACGGCCATCAGTAAATTCCTGCCACGTCACGACACCGTTGAAACTAAGGAGGAAGCGGGAAGCAGGTACTTTGAATTGGGAAAGGCGTATTCGGAATTCGGCGCGTTTCAAAAAGCAAGGGAGTGTCTGCAAAAAGCCAGAGAGCACAACCCCGATAAGAGCTTTTTGCAGAAATGCCAGTTTACCCAGGAATATGTCGAAGGTCTGGACGCGCTTGTCAACAAACCTATCCAAATCTCCGAGCTATTAATAGAGCATTTCGAAAATGCATGTCGGTTAGATCCCAATGGCGAAGAATGCCACAGGGCCGTTGCCATGATCAAACGGTTTTATGAGTATCTTGGCGACAGGAACTACCAATACCGGCGATACGCGGAGGCCATTGCGCACTATCAAATGGCGCTCAAATGCGTACCGCATGACTTGCAGCTTCACCGCAAGGTTAATTCAATTCAAATGAAAGAGATTATAGAAGAATATTTTAACCGGATTGATACCAAATATCAGGAATACCATTACACGGAGCCGCCCGATTGGAAAAAACAGAAGCTCGGCCTTGCCCTGGAAATCTACTACAACAACGAAAAACGATTGAACCTCTCGTGTAAAGAACCTTGGCTTATATTCTTCAGAAGAACCGCATTGCACGGAGAACGCCCATCCTACAAGCTGTCGATACTTACCAAATTATTACAGTTATTCAGAATGCTGAATCACGCGGATGCTGAAGAGCTGTCTTCGTTCCTGATCAAAGAATTTAGAATCAAGCAAGACGAGATCGAGAGCATTCTTCGGTACAAGTCAACGCATCACTCTTTCCGTTCCGTAGGCAAGCTTTACATGATTAAGGAATTGAACCTGGACTGCCTGTCGAAATTACTCCATCCACCGGTAAAGGTAGAAAGCCAAAACGAACTAGAAGACGCCAACATCCCCCTCAGCATCAGCCTTGTTGTGGCCATGGAACAGCGGCACAAGAACATCCTGGAAGAATTGAAGGAGGGGTCAAAGCTCGAAGCGCAGGAACACTCCTACGCGGTGGCGGAGGCTTATCACTACGCAGGTTTGGCACTGCATGATTCGGGCGATGAAGACGGCGCAAAAATATATTACGAGAAGGCCATAGCAAAATTCCACGAGATAATAGAACGATTTGAAGGGATAACGCCGGTTAATTCACAATATCGTATAGGCAACCTTTACGAAGAGTTGGCCATGTTATTTGATAAAGATCAAAGCGATTACTACGATAAGGCCATAGAAGCGTATGAAAACATTGTAGACGAACAAAAATCCTCAGTCTTATTCGGCCACATAAGAGAATTGGTTAAAGGCAAAATAGATCAGGCAAGAGAAAGAGAAGAACATATTGAAGATCTGTTGAGGTTTTAATCAGGGACATGAACATCCTCGGCTTGAATCCAGACAATCTCCCCGTCTTTCCATGACACAATGGGACCTCCCGCTGCTTTATGCCTTAAAAGCTCCTCTTTTACCGCTTGGTGTATTCCCTGTCTATTTCAGTGCTGTCACGAAAATATTCGTCAATACTCTTTTTTGTCTCACTCATAATTTTCCTCTAATTCCAGAGTTCTGAGATTACTAAATAAAGCAATTTTAAATCAAATGGTAAGTTGTCAATTGCAATAGACTTAGGTGATTATTTTGTTTTGCAGGCACATAAGCGCAATTGAGGGTAGGTATTGGGTACTGATGGGGGCATTCCCCGTGTTTTTGTAAACACGAGACATCCCGTATGGACTCCAGCATGGTACTGCGCGGCAGGAAACCGCACACAAAACGCCTGCGACCGTGTCTATCTCAAGAACCATCAAACCTGAAGGTTTGAGCTACGCCTGCACCGCGGTTAGGGCAGGCAATCCTTTGGATTGCAGGCCAAGACTGGCATGGACAAGCAGGACTTGTCCATGCCACCTGAAAAACGTGGAAAATTGTGGGATAATCCGCCACCATTAAAGGGATACACACAAACCGTTGCTTACTTTTTACCTACCAGAATTGACTGCACCATCGATAATCCTTTACCTAGCTCAACGGCATAGCCCGCTTCGTACAGACCCTTTTCAAGGGCAGCGATGGCGATGATGACGTCGAAATCGTTTACGTACCCCATGTGGCCGATCCTGATCATCTTACCCTTCATTTCGTCCTGTCCACCGGTAAAGGTAACACCGGCTTCGTCACGCAGCTTTTTGATAATCTTGTCCACGTCAATGCCTTTGGGCGCCTTGATTGCAGTCAACACATTGCTTGAATCAGCCCCGGCAAAGAGTTCCAGACCAATAGCCTTTGCGCCTTCCCTTGTGGCGTTGGCAAGTCTGGCGTGTCTTTTCCAGACGTTCTCGACGCCCTCCTTCTTGATCATTTCCAGGGCGACCTTCATAGCCATTACGAGAGAAACGGCGGGAGTGAATGGGGTTGTTTTATCCTTCAGGTCCTTTCTCATCTTCCTGAAGTCCCAATAATATCGAGGCAAATCAGTCTTTTCAATAACACCCCATGCGCTACTGTTGACACACACAAACGCCAGGCCGGGAGGCATCATACAGCCCTTTTGGGAACCGGTGATCGCCACGTCAATATTCCACTCATCCATAAGCAACGGGTGAACACCGATACCGGTGATTGCGTCTACGACGAGCAGCGCCCCATGACCCTTTACAATCGGAGAAATGGACTTTATATCGTGAACGACGCCGGTAGAGGTTTCGCACTGAGTGGTAAATACGACGTTTATCCCCTTGTTCTTTTTGAGCGCCGCGTCAATATCGGCTGGGTTTACCGCCTTGCCATTTTCAACGTCAACGGTAATCGTTTCTATACCGAAGCATTTGCAGAGTTCCGCCCACCGCTCGCCAAACTTCCCGCTAACGACGACCAGCGCCTTATTTCCTTTAGACAAGACGTTTGCAACGCACGCCTCCATAGCGCCCGTCCCGGAAGACATGAGGGTAAAGACGTCGCCCGTCTTTGTCTGAAACAGGTACTTTAAGTCCTCGCTTACTTCGTAGAAAATCTGGGAAAACTGCGGCGTCCGGTGGTGGATCATCGGCTGCGCTTCTGCCAGGGCAACCTCCGGTGGCACCATCGTTGGGCCTGGGGTAAACAAATAGTTCTTCTTCATGGTTTAAATCCTTTCACTTATCCTTATATTGGGTACACGTAAATTTTGCTATTATACGAAAATAAGGAAAAGTGTCAAGGGTTAAGGTCGAAGATGATAATGCGTCGATGGGAAGTTTGTAGCCTTACGGGGTTTTTGAAAACGGGGGCCTGGGAAATCATGGAGCCAGCAACTCCTCATCCTCATCGCCACTTTTTCACGATTTATCTTTAATTCATAAGCCAAGCTTGAAATGTTCCCTTCATCGGACAGAGGCTTCCCCCTCGACAATTTTCTCTGTGGACAGAAAAGGCATGATTTTATGGGTACCATCATTATTTAAATAAAATGGTAAAGTTTTTTGTAATTCAGTCGATAACAGACGTACAGCTCCATAGTGCTTCAAGTGCTTCGAAGCAAATGGACTGGTTTGGCTATTCTGCAGATAGCCTGTTTATTCTCGTTATGGAATACGGGAAAATAATTAATAAGGAGGGGTTGACATGAGTACTAGAATTAATACTAACATCAATGCATTGAATGCGTTGAAAGCGTTGAATGACGTCAATGGGCGTATGGCCGTTTCCCAATTGCGGCTGGCGACGGGTAAGAAGATTAACTCGGCA
>CAYHFB010000095.1:0-10192 GCA_964355695.1 uncultured candidatus Brocadiaceae bacterium | reverse complement strand
CGTTTTTGGAAGAAAAGGTTAAGTTGGATATCGAATACAAATTGGAAGAACTCAAAAAGGATATCCAAACACACAAAAGCCATGAGTATCTTATCAAAAAGGTTGATTCAATAGAGCAATACGTCATGTCTATTTAAGTGTTTTTTGTCCGTGTATTTCTTTGATTTGCGAATGTGTTTGATATAATCGCAGAAAAGCAGCACGATAATGTGGCAAAGTTTCTTTATGATGTTGCCAAAATAACCCTGGCCACGCTTGTCTTGTCACCATTTACCAATAAAGAACCAATGAAAACGTGGATATTAATATCCGGCATAGGTGCGACAATTATATTATTTCTTACGGCCTTTAACCTCGACAAGAAGGAGATAAAACCATGACGCAATTAGGAATAATTTACATACTTCTTATTGTTGCAGGTGTTTTTATTTACTTCTGGACAAGAAGTAACAAACATCTGAAAGATAAAAGCTAGCCAAGTGCGGGTTCAGGTTTGTAACCTGAACCCCGTGTTTGATAAAATCAATACCGCTGAGTCCTTGTTGAGGAATATCCTGAAGGTGGTTATAACGCAAAGACGCTCGGTTATTCTCTATTTACAGAAGGAATCTAACGAATGAAATATCCGGTAGTGGTGCATAAAAGTGAATATGGATATGATGTGCATTGTCCAATCTTGCCAGGATGTCATAGTCAGGGAGATACCTTAGAAGAGTCTTTGGAAAACATTAAGGATGCGATCCATACGTATTTGACAATGATAGCTGAAGAAGAGAGCGGCGCTATTTATGAGGTAGAGGTAAATGCCTGATGTTGTTTACTGATATTTCTTCTGATCGTGCGGTAAATGCCTTTTCTAAAGCAGGTTTCGGGATTATTAAGCAGGGAAAACATATTGGTATGTCAGATGGTAAACGTAAGATAATGATACTACGCCATAAAAGGGTTAACCCATATACATTGAAATCAATAATAAAAGATGCCGGCTTGTCAGACGAAGAATTCAAGGAGTTACTCTCAATAAACAAAAATGAAAAATTCAAACTATAAAGTCCACTTCTTTCCGGTAGACGTTACCGTCGAAATCGAAAAGGGCAAAACGATCCTAGATGCCGCTTATAAGGGCGACATATTCGTTAACGCCTTGTGCGGCGGCGAAGGCACGTGCGGCAAGTGTAAGGTTATTCACGGTTCCGGTATGATTGAAAGCATGCCCACTACGCACGTATCGGTGTCGGAGGCGCAAAAGGGATACGTCCTGGCTTGCAGCACGAAGGTTATGGGCGACCTTGAAGTCATCATTCCGGAAGAATCAAAGCTTGATAAAAGCCAGATACTGGTGGGTAATATCCCGCAATTTCCCGGCTCCTTGGCGGCGGCTACCGCAAAGGCAACACACTTCAAGCTGGACCCGCTGGTAAATAAGATATATCTTGAGCTGTCACAGCCCTGTCTGGATGACAGCATGGCTGATTACGAGAGGCTCTGCCAGGGCATTATGGTACGTACCGGCATTCCGCTTGAGAAGCTGACGGCGCACATCTCCGTGCTAAAGTGCTTGCCGAAACTTTTAAGAGATGGTCAGTGGATGGTGACGGTTACGCTGGGTCACCACCAATCGTTCGTTGAAATATTAGAGGTGCAGTCTGGGGACGTGAGCGCCAGTAATTTCGGGGTTGCGGTGGACGTGGGGACGACAACCGTCGTGGCGCATCTCCTGGATTTGACAAAGTCTGAAACCGTTGACATTGAAGCCGCCTATAACTCGCAAATCAGATACGGCGACGACTACATTCAGAGAATTATCTATGCCGAGCAAAATGACGCCATGCCGGTTATGCAGGAGGTTATCGCTTCGGATATAAACCAACTGATATCCATCCTGATAAAGCGCAATAATCTGAGTATTCATGACATTAATGCCGTTGTATGCGCGGGCAACACCGTGATGACACATTTTCTCCTGGGCTTGGACCCTACGAACATCAGGAAGGAACCCTACCTGTCCACGGCTAACCACGTGCCGCCCATCAGGGCGAGCGAGGTGGGTATCAAGATTAACAGCAACGGACTTCTGTACACGCTACCCTGCGTGGGCGCTTACGTAGGCGGAGATATTTCGTCCGGGGTGCTGGCCGTCAGGCAGGATGAGGCGGAAGTGTTGTCGCTCCTTATTGATATCGGCACCAATGGTGAAATCGTGCTTGGCAGTAAGGATTGGATGATGTGCTGCTCCGCGTCGGCCGGACCCTCTTTTGAAGGTAGCGGTATCTCCTGCGGTATGCGCGCGGCTCAGGGCGCGATAGAGAAGGTGAGGATTACGAGTGAATTTGACGTAACGTGCAAGACGATCGGCGACGCGCCTGCGAGCGGTATATGCGGGTCAGGCCTGCTGGATTGCCTGGCAAACCTGGTGCGGAGCGGGGTGATTGACAGGACGGGGAATTTCCAGAAAGGGATAAACACTGAGCGCTTAAGAAAGACGGATAACGGGTACGAATTTGTCCTGGTTTACAAGGATAAGACATCAACGAAAAGGGACGTTGTAATAACGCAGGCGGATATCCAGAACGTTATACGTTCAAAAGCGGCTATTTATTCGGGCATTTCCACTCTGGTTGAATCGATGGGCATGGGTATGAATGACATTGAGCAGTTATACCTTGCGGGCGGTTTTGGCAATTATCTGGACATTCGAAGCGCCATTACCATTGGCATGCTCCCTGACGTCCCGGTTTCAAAGGTGCAATTCGTGGGGAATTCCTCGGTAATTGGGGCAAAGATGTCTCTCTTCTCCAAAGACGCTTATGAATGTGCAGGGAAGATCGCCTCTAAGATGACCTACTTTGACCTTATGAGCAACAACAAGTACATGGAAGAATATGTGTCGGCAAACTTCCTGCCCCACACCGCTATTGAAAAATTCCCTTCCGTGGCGGAGGAGTTGCGGGTAAGGAGTTAAGAGATAGCCGTTTCTGCCGATTTCAAGTATTTATTAAAAGGAATTTCCTGGGGCATGATGCGCGACACCCAGTCTTGAACAAAGGATGTCACGGTGTCAGATGTCCCGTCAATGGGTTGTAGGCCGTTTTGTATAAACGGTACAATTATTATGACCGAGATTACACCATGGATATAAGTGAAAGATATATATACAAGGACGCTTTGCACTGATGCGTTCGCGCCTGTTATCTGAAGCGCTGGCACATAATGATTTGGTATCAGAGAAGTAGTACGGCAAGAATAGGCCAATATGAAAAAGAATTTAAAAATATATCTTGATACTTCTGTAATTGGCGGATGTTTTGATGATGAATTTGCTGAATGGTCAAACAAATTGATGGATGAGTTAAGACATGGTTTCTATGTCCCTGTTGTTTCTGATCTTACTGAGGCAGAAATTGCGAAGGCACCTGAGCAGGTTCAGCACGTATTGATCGATTTATTGAAAAGAAATTGTGAGGTATTGATTGAAACCGTAGAATCAATGGAGTTGGCACAAAAATATATCGCTACAGGCATATTGTCGAGCAATTATGAAGATGATGCGAGGCATGTTGCCATAGCAACAACAAATAATGTGGATATGATTGTAAGTTGGAATTTTAAACACATTGTCCATTATGAAAAAATAAGGAGGTTTAATAGTGTAAACCTCCTCGAAGGTTATAAGCCAATAGAAATATTTTCACCACGAGAGGTTGTTCATTATGAGTCTTAAATCAGTTGAATTAGTCAGAAAAATCCGAGATGCGAACTATCAAAGCTGTAAGGATATGACTGCTCATGAAAAAATTGAATATACAAAAAGACTGGCAAGTAAGTTTTCTCTTTATTATGTTAATAAATCGCCTAATGATAATTTTGTTTCAGTTTTATGAAATTGCAGGGAAGATAGCTTCCAAGATGACTAACCTTATGAGCAACACTATGAGCAACACTAGCCCCGGAGGGGTGACCTGTTTGTTGCATTGGAATTAAAACATCGTAAAAGCTCCGTAGGAGCGGCCTGGTATATGCTTTCAGAACTATGCGGTTGTGTGTTTGACAGAAATAACAGGCCGCTCCTATGGAGCTAAATTCATTGGTTTATTTTTAATGCTACAAACAGGTCGCCCCTTTGAGGCTAAAAAGCGGTAGTAATCTTGCATAGCATTATCTACCTGAATTTTAGGCTTTCGTCGGCCTTCTGTTTATATGTAGGGCAAGGCTTCTGCCTTGCCACTGCCTGATCACGCATCAGGGGTGGCAACCCTAATGGGTCACATTTGTTTTACCAATTACACTAAAAGGAATTACCTATGGCATTTAATATTGCAGTAGCCGGCAAGGGAGGCACGGGCAAGTCAACCCTTTCCGCCCTTATGGTTCGATATATCACCGAGGAGCTTGGCAAGCCGGTATCCGCCGTGGACGCCGATCCCAATGCATCTCTTGGTTCGTTGCTTGGATTGCAGGTGCAAAGCACCGTTGCAGATATTCGGGACGATATTGTTGATAAAAAGGTTGATCTTTCAGGGATGTCGAAGGATAGATATATTGAATACGCCATTGAGGAATCTATTGTTGAAAAGGACAAATTTGATCTCTTGACTATGGGGAGGCCGGAAGGCCCAAAGTGTTATTGTTACGTGAACAACCTGCTTCGCAAGTATTTGGACAAGGTGGGTACAACCTATCCCTTCGTCGTAACGGACAACGAAGCGGGAATGGAGCATCTTTCCCGGAGAACGACCAACAACATAGACCTGCTGATGATCGTCAGCGAGCCAACAATTGTTGGCGCGCTTACCATGCAGAGGATTATTCAATTGGCTGATTCACTTCCGATTACCCTCCGGAAGAAGATTTGTGTGATGAACCGCGTCCCCAGGAATGGTATCCACGAAAACGTTCAGCAAAAGCTGGATAGCCTGGGCATTGAAATCTCTGCGGTCTTGCCTTTTGACGAAGAGGTGTACAATGCGGCGGCGTCTGGTGTGTCTGTATTTGGGGTGTCCCGTGAAAACGCATTGTATACGAAGTTGAGGGACTTTTTGCAAAAGCATTTACCTTCAAGCATGTTTGAAAAAACGGCGGGCGATTGTTGATAGGGGAGGGTTATGTGCCTGTAAATTTTAGGAATAAAATAGTGCCTCTGTTGGCACAGGCTTCCCGCCTGTGAAAGAATGAAGCATTTACCGAAGAATCCTGCACCATGGGGAACGGTTGGAAAGTGTATATTTCATAACAATAAAATACATAAAAGCACAGGCAGGATACCTGTGCAACCAAGGGTTTCGGGCGGATGATGGAATTGCCGCCGTGTCAGCAGAAAACTTAAAAGAAGGAGTGGTATATGGCTGAACAAGAGAAGAAAAAGTCAGAATTAACCGGTGAATGCAGCTTGTGTGGTGAAACGTTTGGCAAAAACAAAATGACGAAACATCTGGATTCCTGTGTCAGGGAAAAATCCGCCGCCGAAAATTCGTCAGCGAAGAAAAAACTTAAAAAGGGAAAGATTTTCCACCTGGTGGTTGAAGGGCGTGGTCAGCCTGAATACTGGATACACATAGCAGCCCCTGCCCAGGCAAAACTAACTCATCTAGATAGCTTTCTCAGAGACATTTGGTTAGAGTGTTGTGGGCATTTGAGCATGTTTAACATTGGCGGCGTGTCGTATTCGGGCGGTTCATCAGACGCCGATCCCTTTGGGCTGGATTCTGGAGAGGACATGGATGACACGGATGACACGGATGACACGGATGACACGGATGACATGGATGACACGGATGACATGGATGACACGGATGACACGGATGACATGGATGACACGGATGACATGGGTGACATGGGTGACACGGATGAAAGTACGGACATTGCCCTGGAAAAGGTTCTTTCTCCACAAATAAAGTTTCTTTATGAATATGATTTTGGGACTACAACGGAACTGACGCTAAAGGTTGTTTCCGTATATGAGGGACTTGTGAATGGGAAAGAGATTCAGCTTTTAGCAAGGAACAATCCTCCTGTAATAATGTGTGATTCATGTGGTAAAGTTGCCGTGCATGTATGCACACAATGCGTCTTTGATGGAGAAGGATGGTTGTGTGATAAGTGCGCCCCTGATCACGAGTGTGGCGAGGATATGTGTTTGCCGGTGGTCAATTCGCCACGGGTTGGCATGTGCGCTTATGGTGGGTAGAGGGGGTTTATTGTGATTAAGTTTCAATATAATCAATGTTTTGGAGAATAGGTTAGTATGGAAATACCAAATTTGGCTGACAAGTGGACAAGCGGCGTCAATGAAGTTACTTTAGGCGCAACGAAAGAACATGGCGGTAGCCGGCAACAGTCCGTCTACATCGGTGGCGCTAAAAGTATTCCATTTATGGATTTTGACGGCAATCCCGGCCATAAACCACTCATTGCAATGGACGTCTATGACACACCGCCCGATGATTGGAATGAGGCATTAACAAAACCTTTTGTTGACGTTATTAACGACCCGGCGCGGTGGGCAAAAAAATGCGTTGAACAGTATGGCGCCGATTTAATATGCCTCAAGCTGGATGGTATCCATCCCGACAGGGGCAACAAGAGCGCGGACGATGCGGTGAGGGTGGTAAAATCAGTGCTGGCCGCCGTGGGTGTTCCTTTAATAATCTGGGGCTGTGAGCATGATGAGAAGGACAACGAGGTCATGCCAAAGGTGAGCGATGCTGCCAGGGGAGAGGTGTGTTTGCTGGGGATCGTGTCGCAGGACAACTACAAGCGGCTCACCGCAACCTGCCTGGCAAATGGACATAGCATTATTACCATGGCCCCGGTGGATATCAACATCGGAAAACAAATCAACATCCTTGTGTCGGAAATGGATTTTCCGCTGAACAGGATCGTGATGTTTCAATCGACCGGCGCACTCGGATATGGCTTGGAATACACCTATTCGATTCAGGAGCGTGAACGGTTGGCCGCGCTGACAGGTGACAAGATGATGTCCATGCCGGTGATTTGTGACGTTGGACGTGAGGCGTGGCGGGCAAAAGAAGCGAAATCAGGAGATAGCGAAGTGCCTCAGTGGGGGCCGAGGGAAGAGCGAGGGCCTCTCTGGGAGGCGATCACGGCGGTCAGTCTCTTGCAGTCGGGCGTTGACATTATTCGTATGCAGCACCCCAAGGCGGTTGCAACGGTTAAAAAGTGTATAGATCGTTTATACTAAAATGTATAGGAATTTCAATGCCGTTGTAGGGCGATCCTTTAGGGTTGCCATGTTGCGTGTACAGACAATCGCAAGGCGGAAGCGTGTACACAGGCAATCGCAAGGCTGAAGCCTTGCCCTACGTATAAAACAAAGTCACCGAATGCCTAATTTACTCATGAAAGGATAAGACACGATGTTTTCCATAGCAGAACGTATCAACGGAATGTTTAAAGATGTACGAGAAGCAATAAAGAACAAAGACCCAAAGGCGGTAAGAGAACTAGCGATCAAGCAGACGGAGGCCGGGGCTACCTTCCTTGACGTGAACGTCGGCACCGCCGCCGCCGACCCCGCAGCGGCGATGAAATGGTTGATCGAGGTCATTCAGGACACCGTAAAAACGCCGATTGCTATTGACAGCCAGAAATTTGACGTAATCAAAGCGGGTTTATCGGTAATTAAAAACGAAGTGCTTATCAATTCGTCCAAAGGCGACCCCGAAGAACTGGATCGGTACATGACGATTGCAAAAGAATACAACGCGTCGTTAATGTGCCTTACCATGGATAAGTGCGGCATCCCGCAGGACATCGAAAAGCGTATGGAATTTGCCATGAGGATTGTGGAAAAGGCGGTAGAACACGACTTTGCATTGGACAAGATATACATTGACCCCGTGCTTTTCCCCATAAACGTTGATCAGAAGCAGCCCGCATTGATGTTTGACATTTTCAACCAAATCAAAATGATTTCCGATCCCGCGCCCCACCGAAACGTCGGGCTAAGCAACTTTTCCCAGGGGACAAAAGAGAGAAAACTCCTGGCCAGGACGTTCCTGACCATGGGAATTTCCTACGGGCTGGACGCCGCCGTTATGGACGTGCTTGATAAGGACTTGATGGACGCCGCATTATCCGCCGAGATCATCATGAACCAGCACGTTTACAGCGATTCCTATCTCACGGCGTGCCGTAAGTAATTTGCCTGTTGTTTTGTTGACTGGACGTATAGGGATTGAAAAATTTTTGGTAGGAGCCAACTCCTGTTGGCGACCGTGGCGCTTGCTCAGCGTTGAAAATTACCGGTCGCCGTCAGCAGACGGCTCCTGCCTCTGTATGTTTCCAGCCAACGAACGACAATAATCACTCGTCGCAACAGGGCTATGGGGTGGTATTCCATGCCTTCAGCGAATCGATAAGCGCCTTCGCCTTGTGCATCGTCTCTTCGTATTCTTCTTCATCATTCGAGTCGGCAACAATGCCGCCCCCAACCTGAAAGTACAATTCGCTACCATTCAGGATAAAGGTGCGGATGGCGATGTTCAGGTCTACGTTCCCGTTAAAGCCAATATAACCTATTGCGCCGGTGTAAACGCTCCGTTTGGTGGGTTCGAGTTCGTCGATGATCTGCATGGCGCGAATTTTTGGCGCGCCGGTAATAGAGCCGCCGGGGAACGTGGCCTTGATGAGGTCTATGACGTCATACCGCTCATAGAGGTTGCCTTCAACGGTTGCGACAAGGTGGTGTACGGTGGGATAGGTCTCAAGTACCTTCTTTTCCCTGACGTGAACCGAGCCGTAATCGCAGACGCGTCCGAGATCGTTGCGCAGGAGATCGATAATCATGGTAAGTTCCGCATCGTCCTTGGGGCTGGTAAGCAGCTTCTGTTTCAACTCCTCGTCTGCCCCAGCGTCTTTCCCGCGTGGACGTGTCCCTTTGATGGGTCTGGTTTGGACGCGGCGGTTTTGGATGTTAAGAAAACGTTCCGGCGAGGAACTCACGATGGCAACGTTGTCAAATGTCAGGTAACAGGCAAACGGCGCCGGATTGACCATACGCAGTCTTTTGTAAAGCGCATGAGGCGGGCCATCGAAACGGGATTCTATGCGCTGGGAGAGGTTAACCTGATAAACGTCACCCGCTGCGATATAATCCTTAATGCGGCGTACCGCCTTCATGTAAAGTTCTTTGGTAAAATTAAATTTCAGGAAGGGATCGGTACCCCGTTTTCCACATACCGGTTCGCCAGTTTGGACGTCGGCGGTGGTTTTTCCGGATAAGGAAACGGCTATCTGTTCTACCCGATCCCTTATGGCGCTATCCAGCCCAAAATCCACGCCGATTACCGAGCATTTCCCCAGATGATTATCGTAGGAAATTATCGTGTCGTAAAATGCCATATACATATCGGGCAGGCCGATATCATCCAGGGCTTTGCCGGGCAGCCGCTCTATAAAATGGCACAAATCATAACCTAAATAACCGACTGCCCCGCATTGAAAAGGGATAGATGCATCCGCGTTGAGTATCGAAAATTGTTTTAAGAGGCCACGGAGATGCTCAAATGGGTTACCTTCGTTTTCAAGGGTGCCGTCTTTATCGGTTAAGGTGACCTTGCGCCCCTTCACCTTCATGACCATAAATGGATTAAACCCAAGGAACGAGTATCTTGAGATACCGCTTACGGACAAGGCGCTGTCGAGGAAAAACACGTTTGGACGCGAAACGAACCGGCTGAACGCATCTAAAGGAGTGCAGGCGTCGTTAACTTCACGAACGAAGGCGGTGCCGGTAATACTATTGTTCAATCACACATTCCTTAAAAATCCTTATCTATAGGTTTGTCTTTGCACGTGAGCCAAATTTCCTCTGTAAATGCCGGATTCTTGCACAGGCTGGAAGCCTGTGCAACCAGATGCCCTATTGTATTCCAACCGTGTTCTTGGTGGCACAGGCATCTTGCCTGTGCTTTTGCCTGTTTTTACTGGTACGAGGCCTTGCCTCAGCAAACCTCAATTTGAAGTCCGGCACTAAGTACGCGCTAAGCAGAGTCATTCTAGAGGTGGCCTAAATTTTTGTCAAGGTAATTTGCCTGTGTTGTGCCGGAAAAGCCACTTTTGTCCTTGTTGTTTTATGTCCAACCACTATAGTTTTACCGGAGAGTTATTCCCATCGGTGTTAAGTTAAGAAACCTATGATTACCAGCAAACCCTTGTTTTTGTTAGCCCT
>CAYHFB010000094.1:0-10205 GCA_964355695.1 uncultured candidatus Brocadiaceae bacterium | reverse complement strand
TTCTGAATATCGGTTCTCAGATATTTTGGGAGATTGAACATGGCATGATGGGTGATGCTGTCGTAAAAGCGGGGTGTTCCGGTAATCCTGGTTTCAATTCTCCTATCAATTTCATCGCCCGTGATGTCCAGATTCCCTGGATTGCGCGTTGCCAAAACAAAGCCCCATGGCAGGGCGTAAGACGGAATGTAGGTGACGTAGGGGAATACGTGGGAAAATGCTGCGCCCAGAGTGGTGCAGATGCCGGTGAATCCGTCGTTCTCCGTGTGGGATGCGGCGCCTGACTGCACGACAATGATTCCGTCCGCTTTCAACCTTGCGGCAAGGATTTGATAAAATTCAAGGGTGAAAAGCTTATTTGAAAGGCCATTTTCCAGGGGATCGTTTACATCTATAATAATCACGTCAAATTGTTCCGTCGATTGTTCTACGTATTTTCTTCCATCCTCAATAATGAGTTGAACGCGTCCGTCATCAAATGCACCGGTGTGAAACGTGGGGAGGAATTTCTTTGCGCAGGCAATCATTTCACCGTCAATATCAACCATTACGGCCTTTTTCACTGAACGATACCTGAGTATTTCCCGAAGGGTTGCGCCTTCCCCACCCCCCAGAACAAGCGTCGTTTCCACGCCCGGATGTAAAACAAGTGCGGGATGAACCAGCGCCTCATGATAAATAAATTCATCCGCTTCTGCCGACTGAAATTCATTGTCAAGGATAAGACATCGCCCATAATTATAAGTGTCTACGATTGTGATTTCCTGCACGGGCGATTGAACACGGCATATAACGCTTTTAACGGCATGTTTGTGCGTTTCGTACCGGTTGAAACAGTCCTCTATCCAATTAACGGGTGTCGTTTTCATACCTATCCTTTATTTTTTTTGTTTATAAGAACGCAGGGGCGCTAGACTCTATGTCTTTTGTGAATGGAGCTGATGTGTTATAATCCAGTATTTGTCGGGACAAGAGGTCGCCTCGTTTAAATTCTACCATGGAAGTCTCTTTTGCGTGGAACGCCTGTGTCAGGTACGAGGCGGCAACCTGCGGACTTATGGCGTTTCCACAGAGAAAGATATCCGCGGCGACATATTTGTATTCTGGCCATGTGTGGATGGAAATGTGCGACTCCGCAAGGATCGCCACACCGGTTACACCATAAGGACTAAAGTGGTGGCACCTAATGTCAATCACCGTTGCATTGATAACCTTAGCCGTCTTCGCAAGAATTTCTTTTATAACCTCAACATTATTAACCGTCTCACCGCAACAATCCCACATCTCAAGAATGAGATGTCTGCCTAATGCCGCCAAAGTATCCCCTCCATAATCCAAACATTTGTGTGACAAGCGTGTTGTTTAAAATTGTCACCAACCAGACAAAGCATTACGCTGATGATTCTAGAACGAATTATCAAACTTGTCAAGAATGAATGTGTCGAGTAAAAATATTTTGACAATTTGAGCGACATCCTGTATAGTCCTTAAAATTTGTTTGCGCCATTCTACTAATACGTGATACCTTTTGGCGATTTTTTGCCGCTGACACAAAGCCACTGCAAAATACTTTGGTGTTTTAGTGGTTTTACGGTAACTTTTAAAGATCAAACTATGTTCAATTCCTATCATTTTGTCGGCGTAGGCGGCATCGGCATGAGTTCCATCGCACAGGTACTAAGGGAACAAGGCCATGCCGTCAGCGGCTCTGACAGAAATTACGACAGGCAGATTACCCCACAGGTATTTAAAAAACTCATGTCTAAGAGGATTTCACTCTACCCGCAAAACGGCTCAGGTGTTAGTGAAAACACCAATTTTGTCGTGGTTTCTTCCGCTATCGAAATGGATAATCCCGATATAGCTAAAGCGGTAACCCTCGGCAAAAAGATCATCAAACGTGCGGAACTCCTCGCAGAAATGGTAAACGGCAAGTATGGAATTGCCATTGGCGGGTCAAACGGGAAAACAACCGTTAGCTCCATGGTTGGATACGTTCTTGACCATGCTGGTCTTTCTCCAACAATTATTGTGGGTGGTTGTATTAAAAATTATACCGACGACCTTGCGATGGGCAATGCAAAGACGGGCAAGTCGGACATCATTGCTATTGAGGCGGATGAAAGCGATGGAAGCATTGTGTTCTATAAACCGCGTATTTCCGTCATTACGAATATATCAAAGGACCACGAATCCATTGAAAACCTTTCAAAAATGTTTGAAACCTTTTCCCAAAATACGCAGGACACCCTCATCATCAATGCCGATTGTCCGCACCTGAAGGTGATACCATTTCAAAACAAACACATTGTTACTTTTGGGTTAAACACAAACGCCAGCTTGTACGCACACAACGTAATCCATGAGCCGTTTCGAACCACGTTTACGGTGGATAGACAGGTTTATAAAATCCCCCTTCCCGGCGATTATAACGTATCAAATGCCCTTGCCGCCCTTGCGGTAGCCAGAAGTCTGAACATTAGTGACGAGAACGTTGCCTTAGCGCTCAGCCGGTTTATGGGTGTGCAACGCCGGATGGATATTATCGGAGAGGTTAATGGAATAAAGGTGATAGACGATTACGCCCACAACCCTAAAAAAGTCACGGCGGTAATAAACGCAATAAAGCACGGGTGTAAGCGAGTTATCGCTGTTTTTCAACCCCATGGTTACGGTCCAACTATTTTTCTGCAAAAGGAATTTATTGAAGCGTTTATTAATGTCCTCTCTCCCCAGGACTTGCTTTTTATGCCGGAGATATTTTACGCGGGTGGTACTGCCAATAAAAGTATATCTTCTGCCGATCTTATCAACAGTATAAAGCAAGGCGGCAAGAATGCATTCTTTGTCGAAAAGAGGGATGATATCATCCCGATGATTACTACGGAGGCGCGCATCGGCGATTGCATTATAGTCATGGGCGCCAGGGATAATACCTTGCCGGAGTTTTGTGAAAAAATGGTACACACCATGAAGCTCCAGACTCATGCCTGACGCTATGCCGGTGAACACAAATAAAGACGCCGATAAGCTCATTTGATACCTGGAGATTGATAAAACTCGTTGGCGTTCTTGATAGGGAAACGATGGAGAATGCGATGAGCAATATACCGATATTCTTAGAAAAACAGCGGTAGTGATGGGATCGCTCCGCTAAACCCATCCTACGTAACTGAGCATATAGGGTTTGTTGAGTTTGTAGAGAAACATTGCATACGTCATTTAACCAATTTTATCATCTCACTATCCCCCAGCCTCTTATCTTTTCCCGTGATTTACCGTTTCTTCCAGGTGTCTTCGTGTGAGCCATAGTGCATTTTTTATTTTCACACATAAGAGATAGTAAGGAAGATAGATATCTGGCAATGTTTCTCACACGAAGGCACAAAGGCACAAAGAAAAAACTTTTGCATTACGGGGAGAAATGGGGGGGTATGATTTGCTTCGATCCTGTCCATCCTTTTCTGTCGCACCGTTGGCGCTTGTTATAGTATTTCTTTAACCAGGGGATTCATCCGTGGCTATACTTTTTATGCCCTTCGGGGCCTATTGTAGAGCGAAGAGGTTCTTCGCTCTACATGAAAGAGTACCGGTTACAGAACGAAATACCACTTCGTTCTACAAGTGAAAGTCTGATGATTAGCGTCCCGATTGCAGTTTTTCCACCACCTTATTCCCCATTTCTGAGGTTGAGAGCATTTTTTCCTTTGGTGTACCGGCAGAGGCAATATCCCCCGTTCTATACCCGTTTTCCAACACCGCGAGTATGGCCTTTTCAATGGCATCAGACTCTTCGTTCAGGCCAAAGGCATATTTCAACATCATTGCGCCCGATAGAATTTGAGCCAGCGGGTTGGCCTTGCCTTTTCCGGCAATGTCAGGTGCGGAGCCGTGTATCGGCTCAAAAAGCCCGAAACCGGTCTCTGAAAGGCTGGCGCTGGGCAACATGCCGATTGACCCGGTAATGGCAGAGGCGAGATCTGACAGGATATCTCCAAACATATTTTCAGTAACAATCACGTCAAATTGCTTCGGGTTTGTCGCCAACTGCATGGCGGCATTGTCCACGTACAGGTGATTAAGCTGTATTTGTGGGTAATTTTTTTGAACGTAATCAATAACCACCCTGCGCCACAATTTTGAAGAGTCAAGGACGTTCGCCTTGTCTACGGAAGTAAGCTTTTTGCCCCGTTTCATCGCCGCCTCGCAGGCCACACGGGTAATCCGCTGAATCTCCGGAACAGAGTATATCATGTAGTCGACGGCGTATTCCCCTTGAAGCGCCCCTTCTTTCAAGATAAGCGATTTTACCTTGTTTTTCCCAAAATAGGCCCCGCCGGTTAATTCACGCACGATTAGCACGTCCAGCCCACCCTGAAGCCGTTCAGACTTTAGAGATGCGGCATCAGCCAGAGGACCAAAAATAACTGCCGGGCGCAGATTCGCAAATAATCCGTATATCGACCTCAACGGCAGCAATGCGCCCCGTTCGGGAGTCAGTTCCGCCGGTAGTGCCTCCCATTTAGGTCCGCCCACAGCGCCAAAATATATGGCATCCGCCTGATCGCAAACCTTCCGGGTTTCATCGGGTAGGGGGTGGCCAAATGCATCGTAGGCGCATCCGCCCACCAGTGCTTCCTTATAACTAAAGGTATGTCCAAACTTTTTCGCAATTACATCCAGCGTCTTTAGGGCTTCCCTCATGATCTCCGGTCCGATGCCGTCGCCGGACAGCACGGCAATGTTCTTTTTCATTTGTTTTATTCTCCTCTGTGGGTAACGTCAAATAATGAGTGACTGAACGAAAACGCAAATCTTTCGTTCAAATTACCAGTAATTTTACCTTTAGTTCAAAAAAAATCTATAACAAATATTATTTGTGACATTTTCCAGAAACATTTACCAGATAAGAGCAAAGCCCGCTTTGGTATATACGGGCAGCGCGCGGAGGTGTAATTATCCAAGGGTAACACAAGGGGAGGTTACGGAGACATCAATACCGCCGTAGGGACACGGTGCCCGTGTCCTTTCGTGTGAACACAAACTTGGTGTGAATGCATTACTGGGTAAATGGCCTGTATTCTTGTGTTCCGACTTGTTTAATCATTGCTGTTATACACACAAAAACGATTACGCCCGCCTTCCTTCGCACGGTACATTGCGTGGTCGGCGCAGGCTATGAGCCCGTCCAGCTCTTGGCTGTGATCGGGAAAGAGGGCGACGCCGATGCTTGCCGTAACGTTTGTGTAATTACTATTCGTATACTTTCCGTTCTGCAAAACCGTTTCGACCATTTGTTCTGCTATGGTTACCGCTTGTTCACCATTAACGTGAGATAACAACACGGCAAATTCGTCACCGCCCAACCGTCCTAAAACATCGCTCTTTCGTAGCCTTTGTTTCAATACGGCACTGATATTTACCAGCAATTCGTCCCCTGTCTGATGGCCGTAGGTATCGTTAACGTTTTTAAAATTGTCCAGATCAATAAACAGCAGTGCACCGTGCGCGCCATACCGGCTGGACTGGGTGAGCCAGCTTTGCAACTCTTCGTTGAAACGCCGCCGGTTGAAAAGATTGGTGAGCGTATCGTGGGTGGCAAGGTGAGCAATCTGTTCTTCCGATTCCTTGCGTTTGAAAAATTGTCCGATGTGGTTTCCCAGGGTGTTTAAACAATCCAGCAGGTAGGCGTCTATGGGCTGTTTTTGCAAGCTGAAGAATTCAAAGACGCCGAGTATCTCTTTTTCACTCACCACGGAAAAGGCAACCGCTCCATTCAGGTTGTGCTTGCTGGCAATCGGGTAGCGGCATACGTTAGGCTCCGTCGTTATGTCTGGAATACCGATAGGCGCTTTATTGGGAGCGATAACTCCCGGCAAGCCTTTTTCCGGAGAAAAGGACATTGGGCCGGAAAACAGTTCTTCAGCGTCTTTTGCGGGGAGGCAATTTTGCCAGGTTTCTTTTAAAAACAAACTTCCATTTTGTCGGTCCATGCCACAGAACAGCCCCACGTTGTAGCCCAGGGTTTCTCCCAATGACTGAAGGAGTTTTTGAATGGTTTCTGTAATGGCAGGGGACTCCGCCAGCACCCGGGTAACGGCGTACTGGACGTTTGTGCGCCGTTGCGCGCGTCTTTGCTCGTTGATATCACGCTTTATCCGTTCGGTCATCGGACGAAAGATGTACCAGGCAACGATTATAAGGGCAAACAACGTTATGCACAAAACCAAAAATTCCAGCAATTGCAGCTTGCGGTTGTCTTTCTCACTTTCACTTTGCAATTGGTTTATCACCATATCGAGTGACACGATTAATTCAGTGGCGAATTTGTTGAGGATGCTCAAAACGTGCTCATTATGGGGGCTGAGTTCATCATCCGGTTCTTTAGAAAGTTTTTTTGCCTCTCTGAAGTAGTTAGATATCTTTTTATCAAGTTCGACGGGTTTCTGTTGGTAAAACGCTTTTATCTGTGGTGACTGCCTGCCCGTCAATTTAAGAGAGGTGTCGCCACACAGGAGGCCTTTGTGAGCCTTTTCCATTTCTACGATGGTTGTAAGAAGGTCTTGTTTAGACGTCTCTATATCAGTGGCGTTTTTGGCATTTGCCAGACACAGGGCATATATGGCAACGTTTTGTGCCAGGAATCGCTGTCTGTTTGTTACGTTAATTACGGATGCGCTTGTCTTCTGGGTGGAAATAACCATTCTCAGCGTAAAAAAGGAGGCGATGCTTAGCAGGGCTATTATGCTTAAGGCAAATAGGTAGGTGAACGTCATTCTGTGGGTGAAGCGGTTTGTTATATTTTGCATAGTGTGATTTACGAAAATCGTTTAAAAGGCTTTTTCTATCTTGGTATTAACCATGTGTGTCATCTTGGAGTTCCCTTATTTTACCAGCATTTTCAAGGCTTTCAACGGAATTAAATTCTTGTTTACTTTGTGTGCTTTGATATGCCATTATGATCGAATACGGCATGGTGCAAAATTGATTTTCCACGGAAAACACACCTCCTGCCGGGTGTATTCCCACAGGATTTGTAAATGTGCATTTTGCACCGCAGGAACAGCGTGTTTTTGCGTATATCTTTCTTCATTTAACGAAAAATTAATGGTAGTAATTATCAGGGCTTTTCTATCTGTTTTTGTCCTTTTCATTTTATCCTTGTCTGCTTTGTTCTATCAGTCTTTTCAAGACACACAAGGGAATGTAATTCTTGAGTAGTTTTGTCTGCTTTGGCATGCTTTTACCACAAGGTACGACGTAAGTACGACATGGAATTTATGTTAACAGGCAATAAACTGCAATCAATGACCAGTCCGAAGCAGATGGTGTTGATACCCAACGGGCAAGGTTTTTCATTGTATTGCAGGTATTCGTGGGGAAGCCTCAACAAACTCAATAGGAAGCCGCTGGGGGCGTTCGGGGTGGCACTGGCGTGGTAACAGGCGGCTCAGATTGGGGGGGGGCGTGGCGACTGGAGTCCCGTTTGCCTGGTTAGGTACAAATCTACGAGGCAGACCCTCTGTACTGTCCGAAGTGTGGTGGGGAGATGAATATCGTCTGCTTTGTCACTGACCAGCAGGTAATACGGCAGATACTGAAACCCCTTGGTCTTTGGACGCAGATGTCTTCCAGAGACCCTCCCAATCCAAAGTATCACCCCTATAAACCATGAGCTGGTTTATGAAATCTTCGATGACTTGTATGTATTCAACGAACATGCAGACGGTTGTCCCGGTTATGATGAATCCTGTATCGTGCCAAATTAAACCTTTCGCAAGGTGATTTACTGTCAGAGATATGGATTGTCCTGATAATTAGTTGCCATTTTTTGAAGATTCTTAATAAACTTCATTCGTTTAGATGTATTTTCAGGTAACTGAATTTGTATTGATTTGTTCCTGCGAAGTGCTATCACACTGAGCCAGCTATCCTTGAAAAGGGATTTTCCTGTCTAGATTACAAACCTATTGAACTGCATTTTCACAGTTATCAAGCTAAACGGAACGAATAAATGGTGTTCCTCTTAATTTCATCTGGAAAAGAACCTTTTGTGAATATCAGTGATTACCACGCAAAATATTTTGCTTACGAACTAACCAAGCGATGCGCTTCGGACAGCTTAGAGAAACTGGATAACTGGGCGGAAGATAAACGCCGGAGTCTAAAAATACTGCTTAAGGAGTATGATGATCAGATAATGGCGCATAAAAAAGAAGGGCGGACGGCGCTGAATCTGCCCGAAAAACTGACGGCACAAAAAAAGATTCGTGATCTGGATGCCAAACGAAACGCCGCCTGGAAACAATATGATGAAGCGGCAAAGATTATAGAACAACAGAAAGATGGATTATTGGATACCGTTGAAAAACGGTTGAAACAAAAGATAGAGAATGAAACGCTTTTTACTATTTACTGGAAAATAATATAACCCTATGGGATATTAAACAATAACTGGAATTTGCATGGATCGAAAACAGGAGAGTAATGCCAAAATGAAAATATTATTTCTTGACGAGTCTGGCGATCACAATTTATCCATTATTGATCCGCAATATCCTTTGTTTGTGCTTGGAGGGGTTATCGTCGATAAGGAATACGCCGAAAACCAGTTGACTGAAGCTGTTAACAAATTTAAAAAGGACACGTTCGGAACACAAGATATCATCTTGCACACTGCCGACATCAGCAGAAACCGTAACGGTTTTGAGGAAATGAAAAAAGCGGCGTTTCGGGAACGATTTTACGAAAGAATAAACAACCTCATGCGCTCACTGGATTATATGGTCATAGCCTGTGTAGTCCAAAAAAAAGAACTTCTTTCCCGGTACGGTCTTGCGGCGTTGGATCCCTATTTGTTAAGCCTTGATATCCTTGTCGAACGGTTTTGTTTTGAAATTGGCGACAAACAAGGTGGGGGTGTAATTATTGCCGAACGCCGTTGTTCTACACTGGACAGGGAATTGGAACTGGCATGGTTAAACCTCAAAATTCAGGGAACACGCTACATTAAAGCACATGAGGTTGAACGCAGAATTACAGCTCTTACGCTTCGCGCAAAAACGGATAATATCGCTGGATTACAACTGGCGGATTTGGTCGTTACACCACTTGGCAGGTATGTGATGGGTAAACCGAGAAAAGAGGACTTTGCGGTTATCGAATCTAAACTGAGACGTAACCATCTAGGACAATATAACGGCTACGGTTTGGTGGTTCTCCCGAAATAACAAAGGCCAGCCCCCGCTACGCAGTGACCAGCCAAGGCTAGAATATAGCTTGTAAATAAAAAAATGTCAACGAAAAATAGAAAATTACCTACTTCCTGAATATCAAGGAGCATAACCGTGAAAGATACACCAAATAAAATGAATGGCAACTCTCTCGATATATCCGCCGAGAACCGTGCCCGGCTAAAGTCCCTCTTTCCCACCGTCTTTACTGAAACGGTTAACGACAAGGGTGAACTGGTGGAAAGCGTGGACTTTTAAAAGCTCAAGGCCGGGTTTAAGCCTACGGAAAAGGTGGAAGTATTGGAACTTAAAGACGGAAAATTATCACGCGGAGGCGCGGAGACGCAGAGAAAAGCAACAGGAAAAAGCATGGTGATTGAAAGAGGCAGTATTGAGAAGACAACTGTATCTTCTTTAGATTCTTCCTCCGCGCCCTCCGCGTCTCCGCGTGAGACCCTCTTCTCCATTGCCGACGGCTCCCTCTTGATCTGCATTGCCGATGCCGTCACCAAAGAGCTTATAAACGCCGTTGCCGAGGCAGAGCCTATGCAGTTTATTTGCTTAGACAAGGCATTTGGCGGCAATGACCAACTCAAGGCCAACGCGGTGCAAACCTTCAATGCCCACAACATGGACAAAGAGAATCATAACCAGAAACTATTCAGGACGGCATAAGGGGGGGGACAGAAGATGCTGGAAAAATCATTGGCTGTTTTTGAAGGAAAACAAATCCGCCGTCACTACGACGAGGAGATGGAAACATGGTATTTTTCGGTAGTGGATATTATTCAGGTGTTAATTCAGCAGCCTGATTATCAGACTGCCCGTAAGTACTGGAATAAACTGAAAGAGCGCTTGAAAGCTGAAGGCAGTCAAACGGTGACAAATTGTCACCAGTTGAAGATGCCCATGTATAAGGGATTGATACCGTACATGGCGGACGCCGTGCATGACGGTTATTTTTCGGCGGAC
>CAYHFB010000093.1:0-10231 GCA_964355695.1 uncultured candidatus Brocadiaceae bacterium | reverse complement strand
ACTAGTATCGTTACTACGACACCTGTTGCAACAACTAGTCGGCTAATAAATGTTCCCTGGTTCGCAGTTTCATTATTAATAAATATTCTGTGTTTCTCTGATTCTTTGCTAAGGAAATCCACATATTTTAAAAGTATTTCATCATGGGAGCATGCTTCTTCCGACAGAAATCCACCTTTACTCTCGGTTTTAACAGTGGCACCTGTACCTTGCTGAGCAAAAACATTACTCTGCCAGAGAGTTGCTTGGCTCGAACCAAACAAAATAAGAAAGTATACAATTAATAAACGAGTAACCATTGTTTTATACCTTACAAATTTTACTTATCTTGTCAATTGGAAAAAGTGTGGGAATCGTATAACAGTCTTTGGCAACTTGTCTATGTCTGCCTGGATAAGTGTATCTATCGACACGTTCCACACTCTTGGCTAAATTCCAGATCATTACGCTTTTTAGAAAGCTTTAAATGAGTTTGTATATCTTCGAATCATTTGTTTATCAAGTGTCTTTCACCTGTCCAGACCGGTGAGAAGGAGCACTCAAGGAAGCGGTAGCCTAATGATTTATGCCAGTGGAACTCTGCATACACAGACTTTTGATTCTCTGATAACTGGCGTATATTAAGCCCTAAGACAATCCAAGCCACTTCTCTGAGGCATCGTAATAGAATAATTCGGATTTCTGGATCGTCAGTCGTATACTTAACAGATTTAAACGGAAATTTATATGAACCACGGTAAACCACTTCTTCCTGGGGTGGAGTTTTTGTCAGCCATTTGTGGGGGCCAAAAACCAACTCTATATAAACATCTCCCTGGCAAACCCATAAAGTACCGCTTATGTCTGGAATTTTATAGGGACTGACTCTCGCCTTGAATTTGCCAAGATGTCTAAAATTCTCAATTGCTAATTTAATACTATCACCATCAATATCCAATTGGCGAAATATGAGTTGCCCATGTAAATCTGATAACCGTAAAGAAATTTTCCATTCATCTTTTATTGCCTTATTACATCTAGCAAGAAAACCCTCTCTCTCATCAGGAAGTATAAAATCATAAAAATCATAAATAGGTATTCCCAAATCTGATAGTCGCTTTGTTTTGGATGCTTCCTCGTTTAAAATTGACAAAACAAAATCATCCTTTTGCCCGGATATTTCCTTGATTTTCTGCGCCCAAGCGCTCATACTCGTTTCGTGGCTTGTTTGTACAGGTATATGTTTTTTATTCATCGTATTACATTCTTCAAGATTAAATATTTAATCGCACTGACTGGTACAAGTAAAATATTCAGGCGGGCGACCAAGATTATGAATTACTTTCAACATACTATCATCAAAGTTATTAGACAGAAGTGGATACTTTACATCATTTAGAATACACGATTTTATGTAGCCATTTGACGTTACTCTGAGATGTATTCGAGCACATATATCACATTCGCGAAGCCGACAATGAGAATGAAAAAAATAAATTCTGGGCTTATTGTCAATCAATCCATAGTATTCAGAATACGTCTCAATCTCCCCGAGTTGCATACTGAAACGGTCTAGGATGTGCTTGATCATTGAAATAAATTCTTCACTAATCTTAGTGTTGATTGTTTTATCTGAAACTTCAAGAATCTTTAGAATTACATTATGACGCAAACACCAGTCGGCTAATTTCTCTAATCTTGCGCAGTCGCCGTCGTAGACGCAGGCAATGCTGACATCTTGGCCTAACTGCTTCAGTTTAAGTATGTTTTCTAAGATGGTTTTCGATGACAAGCCAACTGGTGAATCTTTCGATACTTCACCATCAACATAGTCAATCCCAACCACAATACTATCTAACAATCTATCAGCGACAATAGGAACTAATCGGTCAAACAGAATTCCAGTTGTATTGAACCCCACAAAAGGAATTTTCATCTCTTTTTTTAGCATGTAAAGCATCTGATGACAATCTGGATGTAACAATGGTTCTCCCCCAGTCAGTCTCACTTTCACCAATCCATATCGTAAAGCGTTAGTTACAATATACCGAAGTTGATCGATTGATAGAAATGCTGATTTGCTTACTGTTTGGCCTTCGTTATGACAATAGGAACATCGCATGCTACAGTCGGTAGTGATTGCAATGCGCAAATAGCCAGCAGGAATATTCAAGTGGCGATAATTATGTTTTTCCACAGGACGATCAAGTTCATTCCTCATGAATCGATTTCCTCACTTACATGCAAGAGATTATAAATTAGGTCAATTTTACACTTCAACAATAGGTTTTCCTTCCATAATTGCAAAAAGTACTTTTTTAGCCTTATCTGCATTTCGAGGCATCTGTATTTCATTATGTAGTAGATTATAGGCTTTTTCTATTGTCGACAGAGCTTCTGGATCTTTAAGCAAATACAAAGTTATGGCGAGTTCAATGTCTACCAGCGCTTCTCTGAAACTTTTTATTGAACTGAAGTTCTCACCGAGTTTTGCTAACTCTATAATCCGATTTAATAATTTGGGGTCTTTATTTTTTTCCTCCACAAACCTTTTCTTCAAATAGCTTTTATATTTATCCATTCCACTTTGTTTCTTCATGGCCTTTTGGTAATCGTCTACTGCCAAGCAGACTTGCCTGGTTTCTTCATTCAATGCTGCCGAATATTCATAAACAACTCCGATCTCTGGATAAGCTTTAGCCTTAATAAAACAATTGTAAGCGTTCTGCAGACTTATCTTGACATCAGAAAAGTTTCTGGTATTTATTTGGTGATAAGCTACTCCTTTCGCCCATATTAATCCAGAAGTCTTATAATCTTTTTCTTTTATACTTAGCTTTAACATTTCCTTTGATAGCTCAATGCGGTCATTCCAAAACTCTCGAGTGCCTGTAAAATATAGAATCTGCCAATAAAGCTCTTTCGATTGTCCATATTCTCCACTTCTCGTAAGAAGTGAAAACTGCTTCTTTAGGTTATCATAATTCAATGCTATCTCGCGACACCTTGTCCAAGCACTGACTGGTAACGATTGTGATGGCGTATAGAGACATGGCTTGTCTTGCACGGTTGAATCCACGTGAAAATGATTATGGTGATGGTGATGTATACTTTGTGAGATGTTTTCACCAACAGCTACTAGACCATTGGAGACAGCTCCCATAGTAACATTTGCACCAACATTTCTTGTAGGGTCTGATGGAGCATTCGGTGCCATTTTTTACATACCCTTTCACCCAAAGAAGGAATGAGCGACTTGGACAAACCAATTTTTACAATTTTGGTATTAATTTGTTTTAGGAAGCCAATTATCGTATTACTTGTAAAAAGTTATTTTTTCCATTCCCCGTTTTTACAATGACGAATTTCATGAGGACAGGTTTTAGCAAGTTTTTTAACAACCCCTCTGCCCCCATTTGCTAAGGGGTCTTTGATTTTGGCGTAGCGATGCTATACATTTTCAGGGTTATACACTCACCGTAAAAAGGAGATGCCTAATTTCCCAAGTATACTCAATACTTTTTTACACGTTTCCGACGTTGCTACTTTTTCAATGATTCCAGCAACTTCTTTCATCGTATCAATTGCACCTTGAAACCGATGCATGATTTTTGCAGGATCAGGCTCTGCCTTTTCAACCTCCTTAATTGTTGCAGTAACATCACCAAGAACAATACTGTGATAATCTTCCGGGATGTCTAGTTTAGCGATTTCTTTTTGAAGTTCTTTCAAACTTTCCAGAAGTTCTTTTTTATCAGAGGGAGACAAGACTTGTGTCTGTGTGATATTTTTGCCTATTGCAACCTGACTACCAGTAATATTGCCAATTTTTACATCTCCACCAGCCGTTATTCCAGTACCACCGACAACTTTCTTTTTCCCCATAACTTATTCCTCCTATTTTAAAGAAAGCGAAAGAAGCGAAATGGGTCACAAGCCTTGATTAGTGATTTACAATTTACTAATCTTTTTTTCATTTCATCTCCTCCAGACATCTTTGATTTCATAATAGTTACTCACTGACTTATGGAAGAAAGGTCAAGATCAAACAAATTACCGATTTTCTGATTATTATACCAACCAGTCCTCTATAAAAGTATAGATTAATAAATCACGCTTGGGCTTATTTAAATTTCAATATCAGGTTTTTCGGAGGAATATTTTTGACTTGTTAAGGGGGAAATGGGGACAACGGCTATTTTATGGTTTTTTCAGTTTTGCACGGACATCCCCACAACATTTTCTCGTAATTCTATAATGATGCAAAATTTCGCCGAGGCGCTGAATGTGCCAAACAGAGGGAACTAGGCAAATTTCATTAATCGTGCTTCCAACCATACCGTTCCCCCTGCTCCCTCACAATCATCTCCTTCTCCCGCCCAATCTCCTCTATCAGTTCTTTCTCAGTCGGCAGATAGAGCTTGTACTTTGATGCAAAGAGATGTTTGTTTTCTTTGAGAACGGAATACTTGACCACCGTTTCGTCCTTGTCGGTACAGAGGATGATGCCGATAGTGGGATTGTCGTCCTTGTTTTTGTATTTGTCCTCGTAGATACGGACGTACATGTCCATCTGACCAATATCTTGATGGCTAAGCTCCCCTGTTTTGAGATCAATCAAAACGAAACATTTCAGCAGGTAGTTATAAAACACCAGGTCAACAAAGAAGTTCTTGGTTTCCGTGGAGATACGCTGCTGCCGTGCCACGAAGGCAAAGCCTTTCCCCAGTTCCAGCATGAATGCCTGAAGCTTGTTGATGATCTCCTGTTCTAAGTCGGATTCGCGGAACTTGGGGTTGTCCTTCAGTCCGAGAAATTCGAGGACGCAGGGGTCCTTGATGAAGTCCAGGGGAGTTGACACGAGAGGCTTTGTCTTCTTCTGCATTTCCTTGACGACTGGCTTCTTGTCCCGGCTCAACTTCAGGCGCTCGTAGTAAAGTGAGTTGATCTGCCGTTCAAGGACGCGGGTGTTCCAATTTTGGTCGGCAGCCTCGTTCAAATACCACGCGCGGGCTTCCGGTTTTTCCACCCGCATCAGGAGGCGGTAATGAGTCCATGTCAATTCATCACGCAGTGCGTGATGAATCTCTGATGAACGTGCCGCGGGGAATGTCAGATAGAACTGCCGAAAATATCTTAGATTTGTTTCCGTGTAGCCCTTTCCAAACTCTTCTGTCAGGCGAAATGAAAGATTGCGGATTATAAACGCGCCATACTCCGCCCGCTCCTTGCCCTGCTGCTCCTCTTCAACAATCATCCGCCCAACGTTCCAGTACGCTTCGGCCATGACAGTGTTGACGGCACGATACGCTTTGCCTCGCGCGGTGCGGAGCAAGTCAGCGACGGACTCGTAGAATCCGTGGCGCAGTGTGTCACGTTTTTGTGAAGGCTTTTTACCGGTCTTTTCGATTACGGCGTCTCCCCACGTTTTGTCTTTCATTTTCTCCAGGGAGGCTCCCGGCTTGGTTTTCCCGGCGCATTTGCCAGGCGAACCGGTTGCATCTCGTGCCGATTTGATAACGACGGTGTGTGTCTTCTTTTTTGTCATACCCCAATCCTCTTTAGTATCTCTTTAAGCGCGGCGTCGGTTGTTTTCGCCTCCTCCTCCAGGACGTTCTACTCCTCCGCAATTTCCGCAATAGGCCGGTACTCCTCGCCTGATCCGGTGCGTATATAACGGCTGGGGGATATGTTGAAGTCTTCTTCGCGATCTCGTCCCGCGTGACGATGCGGCTGTATTTCTCCTCTTCGCGCCATGCCTTAAAAGTGTCCGCAATGCGTACAACGGCCTTTTCCGGAATGTAATTCTTCGGATCGCCCTTCACGAATTCGCAGCTTGCGTTCAGCAGGAACGGCTTGCCTTGACTCTCCCTGGGCTTTTCCTTGTTGATTACAATAACGATGCCCGGCGCGGTTGTGTTATAGAAGAGGTTTTTCAGGCAGGTAAAGCACGCCCTCAATAAGGTCATGTTAGACGAACCAGCGGCGCACGTCCTTTTCCTTGTTCGACATTCGCTTTTCCCTAATAAGCGGTACCATGGGAATTGCTGTCTCCCTAAGAGGCGCCGCCAGGTGTGTTGCGGATTTGCGGTTCGGTGGCATCTGTATCTTTGGGTATGCCCTCCAATTCTTCCAGTTTGCCCTCGACAATCTCCTCTTCCAGCTTGACTACCTCGTGGAAGGTAATGCCTTCTTTCCAGAGAAAGAAAAATCCCATAACCGTAATGGGGAAAACACTAATCATCCACAAGACAATGGCGTAACTTTGAGCCGCAGAGGTATGTATTCCAAAGATATGCAGGGATTTTAGGATTGCGATGTGGAATACGCCGATGAACCCCGGCGCCTGGGGTAATGCTATCGCCAATGCCAGACAAATAGCAACAAGGCAGGCGCCTACAAATGGGAGTTGCATGTGAAAAGAGAACCCCAGTAAATATATTTCTGTGCCACAAATAATCCAGATTAAAAGCGTATATCCCGCCATCCGGAAGGTTTCTGTTTTGTTTTCCAGGATTTTTAGGCCATGCACAAATGAATCGTAAAATGCAAAAAACTTGTCTTTGCGTGTATGGGGAAGGAAGAACGTGAGTTTTCCGAGTATTTTTTTGAAAAAATCAGGCTTCGTAACGATAAGAAAGAGCGCTATAATCATCAAAACTCCAGCCACAGCAAATACCTCGGTCCACTTCTTCAGTGATACGATAACTGATTCCCCGAAGGCGGTCGCCTCCTGTGCTGATCCGGAGGAAAAGGATTGATGCACATGTCCCGAATAGCTAGGCAGTAGCGCTATGATAACGGCCGCGAAGATGATGAGCCCAAGCATATCGAAAATACGCTCGACAATTACGGTAGCCATTGACGTTGAAAATTTGATCGACTCCTTTTTGTAGAGCAAAAACGGCCTCAAAACCTCTCCAACCCGCGCAGGAAGCACGTTATTTGCCATAAAACCGATACAGGTGATAGACAGCAGGTTTAACACCGGTATCCTTTTTATGTGCGCTAAGAACCCCTTCCAGCGAATTGCCCTGATCAGGTAAACTACTAGATTCAATAGGGTTGTAGGAATAACAAACCAATAGTTTGCCTCCATTAGGGCTTTTTTCAGCAATGGCCACTCAATGTGCCGCACGAACAGCCACAGGCAGACGATGCTGATTACCATGCTCAGGAGGAACGTGATATTTTTTTTATTGAATGTTATCATGATAAAATATAGGGTTTAAGGTACCTCCCCGTGTGACTTGTTTCTATCTGCGCTATCTGTTCGGGCGTGCCGCACCCGACGATATGTCCGCCACCGTGGCCTCCCTCCGGGCCAAGGTCGATGATGTAATCGGCTGATTTAATAACGTCCATATTATGTTCCACCACGATTAAAGAATGGCCTGCCTCTATTAACTTCCGAAAGCAGACCAGTAACTTTTGGATGTCATCCATGTGCAATCCTACGGTTGGTTCATCAAAGATAAACATCTCCGGGTAATCCATCCCATAAGCCATGAAAGAAGATATTTTAAGCCTTTGCGCCTCGCCGCCTGACAAGGTGGTTGCTGGCTGCCCTAACCGTAAGTATCCCAATCCGATGTCCTGAAGAAGTTTCAGAATTCTTATAATAACGGGGGAATTATGGAAAAAAACAATGGCCTGATCAACCGTCATCTCAAGCACTTCATGAATATTCTTGTTGTGGTGTTTTACTTCGAGTACCTTTTTATTGAATCGTTTGCCGTTACACTTATCACAGGTAATATAAATGTCAGCAAGGAATTGCATATCAACCTTTATAGCGCCGACGCCTTCGCAGTTATCACATCTACCACCTACTGCGTTGAATGAAAATGAACCCCGTTTCAAATTCCGTATTTTTGCTTCTTTGCTTAAAGAAAATATTTCACGAATAGCATTGAATATTCCCATATAGGTGGCGGGATTGGAACGCGGGGTGCGCCCTATAGGGGATTGATCCATCAGGTTAACATCTCTTATAAAGCGTGCGCCGGTGATGCTTTTATATTTCCCAACGCACTCCGCGTCCACGCGTGCGCCTACGCTCTCTTTGATTGCTCCGTAAAGGGTGTCATGCACCAGCGTGCTTTTGCCCGACCCGGAAACCCCCGTTACGCATACCAGCATGTTAAGGGGAAAGGCTACGTCAATACCCTTCAGATTGTTGTGTGACGCGCCTTTCAACACAATAGCCTTGTTAACAGGGAACCTTTTCACTTCGGAGGGCTGGGGCGGTGCCATGCTCGCCTTCAGATACCGCCCCGTAAGCGAACCGCTCTGTGCAACGATATCCTCAAAAGTTCCCTGAAATACAATGTTGCCGCCGTTTTCACCGGCGCCCGGCCCAATATCAATTATCTCATCTGCCGCCCTCATAATCTCCTTATCATGTTCAACAACGATCACGGTATTTTTTATATCTCTCAGCCGTTCGAGTATACGTATTAATTTGTCGGTGTCCCGCGGGTGAAGGCCGATGCTGGGTTCATCCAGTACGTAAAGGGTGTTCACCAGCGAAGAGCCGAGCGACGTCGTAAGGCTGACCCTTTGCGCCTCTCCGCCGGAAAGGGTACGGGTCATGCGGTCAAGGGTGAGGTATTCCAGCCCCACCTTGATCAGATAGTCCAGCCGTTTTGTTATCTCCGGCAAGAGTAAGTGCGCCAACGTCTTTTCGTAGTCATTAAGCTGGATTTTTTGAAAGAATTGACATGCCTCACCAATGTCCATCATACAGACGTCTGCCATATTCTTTCCGCTTATTAGAACATTTAGAGCCTGTTCCTGCAAGCGATTTCCATTACAGGCAGAACAAGTCGTATATTGCCGGTATCTGCTTAAAAGCACGCGGACGTGCATCTTGTACCTGCGCTGGTCCAGCCATTGGAAGAAAGGGTGGATACCGCAAAAATCATCTTTCCCTTCAAGCACAATTTTTAACTGCTCTTTTGTCAGTTTACGAAAAGGAACGTCCAGGGGAATGCCATAGCGGGGAGCCACCTCCAGGAGCGATTCAAGCATCGAAGAGTAGGTGGGCGTATTCCACGGTAAAATGGCGCCCTCCCGCAGGGTCTTGTCTTTATCCGGTACGACAGCGTCCATATTTATGTCGATGGTGTGTCCAAAGCCCTGGCACTTTGTACACGCGCCCACCGGATTGTTAAATGAAAAGAGCGCTGGGATGGGAGCAGGATATTCGACGTGGCAATAACTACAAAAGAATTGCTTGCTGTATTTCAGTTCCGTCCAGGAGGCACCTTCAATGTCAACCTGCCGTCCCTGGTGGCGCACGTCCGTTACTGCGGACGTGTCTGCACCGGCGTAGAAAACGCTCAGGTGGCCGCCGCCAAGCCGGTATGCCGTTTCTAGGGCGTCCGTAAGGCGTTCTTTTATGCCGTCCCTGACGACCAACCGGTCAATAATTCCGCAAAGTAACTTTGCGGAAAGGATATCAGGTACCTTTGCCTCTGAAGTGATATCGAGAATCGCATTGTCGGCAAGTATCCTTACCAAACCCCGCTCTTTCAGGAGGTTGATATGTGCGTCGTGTGAGACCTTCCGGCTCACGGTAATGGGAAAGGCAACGAGAAATTTTGTGCCTTCATGCAGAAACAAGACGGTTTCGGCGACGTGGGAAACACTGTCCCGTTGCACGGCTCTTTTACAGGAACTGCAATGGGTCTTGCCGATACGCGCAAACAGCAACCGCAGGTAATCGTTGATTTCCGTTGTTGTTCCGACGGTTGAACGCCGGTTTTTAACGGGATTCTTCTGCTGGATGGCAATGGCCGGGGGGATGCCCTCAATGTGGTCGATGTCCGGTTTGTCCATCTTATCCAGGAATTGACGGGCATAAGCTGAGAACGATTCCACGTATCGCCTTTGCCCTTCAGCAAAGAGGGTATCAAACGCAAGGCTGGATTTGCCGGACCCGCTAACGCCCGTGATTACCACGAGTTTTTTGTGAGGGATTTCCACGTCAATGTTTTTTAGATTATTCACCCGTATGCCACGGGCAATAATGGATGTTTTCACGATAGTCCAGGTACTCGTTTCGAATTCGGGTTCAGCGAGGCAGAAGCCCCCCGAATATCACTATGGAAAAGACAAGCAGGCCCAAATCAAAATTTTCAACATCAATGCCGCGTAGGGCAAGGCTTTAGCCTTGCAACTCTCCAGATACCACCCACAGGTTTATACACATCTTTTCGTTCATCCGCTTTTTGTTCCGTAGGAACAT
>CAYHFB010000092.1:7434-10267 GCA_964355695.1 uncultured candidatus Brocadiaceae bacterium | reverse complement strand
GACGTTGGGGAAGGGGACTTTTTCCCTGATAAGGTTTGCCGCTTCTTTGTACATGCCGCGTGATTCCAGGAAGAGGAAGCCCTGGATGTCAATATTTGCGGGGCATCCCTTTTGGTTGCACGGGGCGTAGCAATCGCCGAAGTGATCGGAAAGCAGCAGGTCTAAAGAGGCCTTCCGTGATTCCAGAACTTTTTTGTTTTCCAGTTCCACCACCATGCCATTTTCAAGTTTCGTGGAACAGGAAGGCACCATTCCGCCGCGTCCACTTTTCTGTTCTACGGTACAAACCCAACAACCGGCATAATGTGATAATTTATCGTTATGGCAGAGTGTAGGAATTTCCACACCGAGCGTTTTCGCTGCGTCCAAAATGGTAGTTCCCGCGTCGAACTGGAGCGCCTTTCCATCAATGGTTACGTTCACTTTATTTGACATGGTTATCCCTTAAAAATAGCATTAAATTTGCAAACTTCATAACACATTCCACACTTAATACAGATTTTCTGATCAATATGGTGAACCGCCTTGGCCGTGCCTGAAATGGCCTTTACCGGGCAGTTTCTGAAGCAGGCATGGCAGCCTGTGCAGTCCTTTTCAACAACCGCGAAGTCAATCAGGTCTTTGCAGACGGCCGCCCTGCACTTTTTGTCTTTAATGTGTTCTTCGTATTCATCCCTGAAATATTTGATCGTCGTGATGATGGGATTTGGGGCGGTCTTGCCCAATCCGCACAGGGAGAGGTCTTTCACTTTTGCGGAAAGGTCTGCGAGTTTATCAAGGTCTTCCATTACCCCTTTGCCTGCGGCAATTCTTTCCAATATCTCCAGCAACCGGGTGGTACCCACACGGCAGAAGGTGCATTTTCCGCAGGATTCCTTCTGGGTAAAGGTGAGGAAGAACTTTGCCACGTCCACGATACAGGTGTCGGCGTCCATTACGACCATACCGCCGGAACCCATAATTGCGCCCGTTGCGGCGATGCTGTCGTAATCCACGGGTGTATCGAGTAGCCTTTCCGGGATACAACCGCCTGACGGCCCGCCCAATTGAACGGCCTTAAAGGGTTTGCCCGAAGAGGTGCCGCCTCCGATGGTGTAAATGATGTCACGCAAGGAGATGCCCATATCCACTTCAACGAGGCCGCCCTTGGCGATTTTCCCTGCTACGGAGAAGACCTTCGTTCCCTTGCTCTTCGCGGTGCCGTAAGAGGCGTAGGCTGCGGAGCCGTTGTTGATGATCCAAGGGACGGAGGCCAGGGTTTCCACGTTGTTAATGTTGGTTGGGTGCTTCCACAGCCCCGATACGGCCGGGAAGGGCGGTCTTAGCCGGGGATTTCCCCGCTCGCCTTCTATGGATGCGATGAGCGCCGTTTCTTCGCCGCACACAAATGCGCCCGCGCCTTCTTTGATTTTTAGATGAAACGAAAAACCGCTCTTGAGGATATCATCGCCCAGAAGGTTTCTTTCCGTGGCCTGGGTAATGGCTATTTTTAACCGCTTGATTGCCAGCGGATACTCGGCGCGCACGTACATATAGCCGTAGTTTGCGCCAATTGCGTATCCCCCGATGATTAATCCTTCGATTACCCGGTGGGGGTCGCTTTCCAGCACCGCGCGGTCCATAAATGCGCCCGGATCGCCCTCATCGGCATTGCATATCATATATTTTTTTTCTGACTGGCTGTTTCTGGCAAACTGCCATTTCATACCCGTTGGGAAGCCTGCGCCGCCGCGACCTCTGAGGCCGGAGGCCTTCATTTCTTCGATTACCTGTTCGAAGGTCATGGAGGTCAAGACCTTTTTAAGCGCCGTGTAGCCGCCTTTTTCTATGTAGGGCGCGATGTCGTCGGGGTCAATAACCCCACAATTTTCCAGGACGATTTTGTGTTGCTTCAGACGGAAGCTTTCTATTTTGTCCGGTTGGAGGGAATTTTCGATGACGAATTTTTCGTCCACCGGCTTTTGGGTGAGCAACGGCTCAAGCACCTTGTCTACGTCTTTTTTGTGGATATTCCCCAGCATCAGGTGGTTGCCGTCGGGGTAAAATACTTCCAGGATTGGTTCTTTAAAACACATGCCGTTGCACGACGTGTGGCTTAGCGTGGCGGCAGTAGTGTGGCCTTTCATCTTTGCGGCCAATTCTTCATAAAGGTCTTTGGCCCCGGCCGCAATGCCACAGCTCCCTAAACCTACTACGAATCGGATATGCCCATTATTCTTTCCCATATTTTTTTAACGTGCTCCTTACTTTCGATGATGACAGCCCGCCGTAAACGTCTTCATTAACCATAACTACGGGGGCAAGAGAACAACATCCCAGACAGGCGACCGTTTCCAGGGAAAACTCGCCATTTTCCGTAGTCTGGTCGATATTGATGCCCAACTGATCTTTAAACGCCACGATGCTGACGTCCGCGCCTTTTACATGGCAGGCCGTCCCCTTGCATATCTTAATGGCAATTTTCCCTTTGGGGGTAAGTTTGAACTGTGAATAAAAGGTGGCTACGCCGTAAAGATGCGACTTCGTTATTTCCGATTCTTCGCACACCTTGCCCAGAACGTCCATGGGAAGGTAGCCGTAATCGTTCTGAATGGCCTGTAGAATGGGGATAGCCGCTTCTTTTGTCCTGCCGCAGCCTGCTATGTATTTCTCAACATTGATTTGTGCCATATTAACACCCGATTGTTTATGTTTTAGGTATAATAAATGAACAAGACTTTACCATTGAAACATAAGTTTTAAAAATTGCAAGTGTTTTTATTTGTTTTTTTGTGGATGCAGCAAAACAAAGTGGATTTTTGATGGTTAGTGAGGGGAAATCATAGAGGGGTTT
>CAYHFB010000092.1:0-7334 GCA_964355695.1 uncultured candidatus Brocadiaceae bacterium | reverse complement strand
TTTTTTTAGCGCCGTCCAACTTTTGGTAAGCTTCAGGCACGTTCGGATTCGGTTACCACAACAAGATTCCCACTTTCGCGGGAATCTTGTTGTCGTGTTTTTTCTTTGCCGTAATTCCAAACAGGGTTTGGAAATGGGCGGCAAAGTGGTTTACCGGGTAAATACAACTATTCAATGCCTGTTTTGATTAAATATGTCCGAAATGAATCCCTGATGTCCGGCTGAAGCGGCGCCCCGGTACACGTTCTCATAATCCCTCATGTCTCTGGCGTCGCCGTCATTGGCAATACCGTTACTTAAATAGAGAGCGATTACCGCGCCTTTATGGTTAAACCAGAGAAGGTCGTCGCCGTCAGACCGTGTGTCATGTAAGTCCCAGAACACCCTGGCCACCCACAGTTCGTTCTCCCAGCCATTTGTGCAACTTGGCGGACTGATCCGGCTTTCTAAATCATATCCCAAATTCCATTGGGTTGAATTAAATCCCCCTTCAGCCACGTTTCTACCCATGTATCCAACCCATCCCGGCACGAAATCGGCAAACCCTTCACGTAAGGCCATACCAAGCTTGGCCGGGTAGCAGGTGTTTAAACTATGAGCGCCGCCTGCACCTGCGGGGCGTTTGTTATCCCAGAATTTATTGTTAAGCTGATGCGACAACTCATGCACCACAACGGGCGCCTGTGTTCCGTGGGCGGCAATCAACCAGATTTCTCCGCTGGTATTAGCGCAACTCCACGGTGCGCTCCCTCCGCAATTGTCCCATGTGTTTGGATAATACAGTTTTAATGGACTAGCCGGAACGGGGTTAATACCGCCATCCCAGTAGAGCCTTGACCACAAGCGCGCGCCGGCGTCATATAAATCACCCAGGCCATTGGCGGCGTCGCCGTCCGTATCGGCAAAACGGTGTCCTGCATAAAACGATGACCCGATCTTGGTCTGGTCAGGGTCTCTCCATGTATACTTGTTGCCGGCCTGATTCTGTGGCTCAAAATAAGTATTATATGCCTTGTAATACATTCTCAGTTGTTCGCCGCGATATTCCTTACTGGAATCAACCTGAAGCACCCACGTGCCGTCGGATTGCACCCAATCGCTTGCCAGCAATTGCCAACTGCCGGTCTCGTTCGTCCACGCCTCTACCTGCCATGCAAAACCGGGGTGTAGCGCATGGTCGCTTGCCCATTTTGTAGAAAAGATTCCCGACAGTGTGTGTGAAGGCGAGAGCGACCTGTTTGAAGACTTCGGCAACGGCGTAAGTAGCTGATCTTCCTTCTCACAATTTTCCTGACCGGCTTCACCGCTTCCCTGTTTATATACGGAGCTCAACGTTTCTTCGAAACGCCTCCCACCATCGTCCTGAAAATCACCGGGTAGTGGAAGATTACTGCGGTAGTCATTAACAAAGACGGGAAGTTTTTCTGAATATTTATCGTAGTCTCCCGTTGACTGTCCATTCCGCTCATCTTTTGAAGGTGTGCCAAAAATATCCTCAAAGGTACCCGCAATCCACTTTGTCCCCTTAATCCTAAAATAGAGATCAACAACAAATTCCGCATCAGGCGAGTTATTTTGAACGAGCTGGGCTATTAGTTCCGGGCTCTTTTTCAGCGCCAATACATGGCTTTCTTCAACAATATAAGCCTTTCCCAGCAACCGGGGGCTTACCCCTTTGTCTTCCACCCTTAAAAAGTCAACAAAGACGTCGAAAAAACCACTCTTTCCCGGAGGCATTAAAATATTTACGGTATTCGAATAGGCGTGCCAGAGAGGACCGGGATTTTCCCAATCACCATATATCGGCGATACGCCTTTTTTTTCAATAATTTCTTTCAAATTGGCAACCGGCCGTCCGCCGATTTCCTGGTCAATGCTCATACCAGGGAAAACAACGAGTATCCAGTCAGTGCTTTCCCTTTCCTCTTTCAACGGAAAAAGCTCAACCCTGACCCGTGCGTCGCCTTCAGGTTGTTCACCAGTCCGGATGGTACCGGATTTCTTTGATTTCTGAACCTTAAATTCTATAACCTGAGGTTCATGTCCTTGCGCCTGAAAATTGCCGGTAAGTAAAAAAACACAAACAGCAAAACCAGCCGACAACCAAACACGTCTTCGCCTCGCAGACATCACTAATCTCCTTATTAAAAAAGCTTCTTACGAAACTACAAAAATGAGATAACAGCAAATTGCCATTTCCCATAAGACATGAATTATACCAAAAGGCAGAAGAAAACAACATAAGGTTTAATTTTAATAGCCACGCAGGACAACAGAGGGATGTTTCAATTACTGTGCGAAAAACAGGCCGTCACCCTGGAGCTAAAGCAATTGGGATAACTCTTTCCCCACCGCTTACTCAGCGGGCTACGGTTACACCCCGATGGGGTGTCTTTGTCATGCCCCGGAGAGGGGCAACACAATAGTAGCCCACTGCGTAAGCGGTGGGAAAGCTATCGCAAGACGATATCAAGCCCCGGTGGGGCGACACAAAACCAAAACATTCAAATATTCTTCTGTACGTCATCGCAACGGATTCAACAGGTATTCCAGCCCGTTCAGCTTGATTTCATAAACAAACTCAAGCATTTTGCCTAGTCCATCCTTGGGGAATCCTTGCTGGGCAAACCAGACGATGTATCCCTCCGGCAAATCAATCAGCAGGCGTCCCTTGTATTTCCCAAACGGCATGCGCATCCGAACAACCTTCAGGAGATATTCTTTATCGTTAAACATAATTTTATGGTAACTGCTCAGGTGTTTAGACAGAAGACCGAAGGCTTTCGCCTACCGGCAATTTTGTGTAATCACCTACGATTTAGCCTTCGGTCTTCGGCCTATCTACCTGAGTAGTTACGTTTTATTTCCATAATTCCTTAATCTTGATTTTCCCCTCAACGAGCAACTCTTTTTCAACCTTTGGCAGTTTTTTTATCTTTGCCTCAAGCCTTAGCGCCTTGCCCTTGCTCCCGATCTTCTTTTTCATGACCAGGGTTAGCGGTGACTTCCCCCGTAGAGACTTTGCGCCCTTTTTGCTGTTCCCGGCGTGTTCGGCAAACCTTCTATCCACGTCGGTGGTGATACCCGTGTATAATTTACCCAGTTTACATCGTATTACGTATAAAAACCAATTATTCATCAATTTTTTTGACAAACGAATCAATTTCATCTAAAGTTGGAGTACGCCGTAGCTCAGCAATGCCGCAACTAGAAGGCGTGTAACCGCAAAAGACACGAATTGCACGAATTTTCACGAATTATTATTGAGTCACGGAGAAATATTTTTGGGCAATAGTTGTAGTCCCCATCTGCCTACGACATGTTACCAAAAGGGCAAGGCAGCGTCAAAGGTATTGATAAAAAACGGCACATGAGTGTTCCCAGGCTGGGGCTTTGGAGCGAGAAAACGGTTTAAGGGAAATATCGAAGTTTAGCACAGGAGTTTTAAACTATGAAGGCATCAGATCTGTTCGTAAAGGCGCTTGAGAATGAAGGGGTAGAATATATATTCGGCATACCCGGAGAAGAGAATCTCGACTTTCTTGAATCCCTGCGCGCATCAACAATTAAATTCATTCTCACAAGGCATGAGCAATCGGCCGGCTTTATGGCGGCGACGTATGGCCGTTTAACCGGTAAGGTAGGCGTCTGCCTCTCCACCCTCGGACCGGGGGCCACCAACCTTGTCACTGCGGCGGCTTATGCCCAACTCGGCGGTATGCCCATGTTGATGATTACGGGTCAGAAGCCCATCAAGGTCAGCAAGCAGGGAAAGTTTCAGATTGTAAATGTCGTGGAGATGATGCGGACGCTAACGAAGTTTACCAAGCAGATCGTGAACGGGAATAACATACCGAGCCTCGTCCGTGAGGCGATCAGGCTTGCCGAGGAAGAACGTCCCGGGGCCGTACACCTGGAGCTTCCGGAAGACGTCGCACGCGAAGATACCACAAATAAACCGTTCAGCATCATGAAAATACGCCGCCCGACTGCCAATGAAAGGTCGATAGATATGGCCGTGCAGATGATCCGCGACGCAAAGCGCCCCCTGCTCCTTATTGGCGCTGCGGCGAACCGGAAACACACGTCGAGGACGCTGAGGGAGTTGGTAGACGCAACGGGCATCCATTTTTTTAACACACAGATGGGCAAAGGGGTCATTGACGAAAGGCATCCCGCCTTTTTGGGCACGGCCGCCATCTCCTCGCAGGACTACATACACTGCGCTATAGAACGGGCAGACCTCATAATCAACGTCGGCCATGATGTTATCGAAAAGCCACCGTTTATTATGGAACCCGGCGGTTTGCAGGTAATTCACGTAAATTTCTCGTCCGCTCAGGTAGATGACGTCTATTTCCCCCAGCACGAGCTTGTCGGCGATATAACAGACACGATTCGGAAGATAAATGATAGAATGGTAAAATCGCCCAATTGGGACTTTGACTATTACCATCGGGTGAAGCAGGACGTGGAAATCCATCTTCACGACCGAAACGCAGACAGCCGGTTTCCGATTATTCCGCAACGACTCGTTGCGGACGTGCGCGCCGCGATGCCGCCGGACGGCATTATTGCCCTCGACAACGGGCTGTACAAGATATGGTTCGCGCGGAACTACAAGGCGTACGAACCCAATACCGTGCTGCTTGATAATGCCCTCGCTACGATGGGCGCCGGCCTTCCTTCAGCAATAGGGGCGAGGCTGGTGAATAAGGATAAAAAGATACTGGCTATCTGCGGTGACGGCGGTTTTATGATGAATTCGCACGAGCTTGAGACGGCCGTGAGGCTGAAGATCGATCTCTGCATCCTTGTGCTTCGGGACGACGCACTTGGCATGATAAAGTGGAAGCAGGAGGGGATGGGGTTTGGAAACTTCGGCCTTGACTATGGAAACCCTGATTTCGTTAAGTTTGCCGAGTGTTTCGGCGCGCATGGACACAGGGTAACAAGCGCGGAGAGCCTCTGCCATACTATCAAGGATTGCTTACATTCCCCCGGTATTCATCTCATAGAGGTACCCATAGATTATTCGGAAAGCTATGCGGTGTTTTATGAAGAGTTGAAGTCGCGGCTTTGCGTTTTGTAATGGTAGGGAAATTCCAATGATACCCTGTCAGGGTTCAAAACCCTGACAGGGTTATTTATGAAATCATGCCTGGGACTCGTCACGGAAGTAGCGCAGGCGTCCCGCCTGCTGTTTTTCAAATGCAGGCGAGATGCCTGCACTACCAATGAGGTCTCATTTATTAGAAAGGAATACCAATGTCGGGTGTTTTGAAGGTCTTTTCGCCGTATAGCCGGCTCTTAATAAGAGGCATCTCCATGCATAGCGCCGCCGACGTTGAAAATGCGTTAGCGTCGGCGTATTTGCTGAGCAGCAACCGCGCCCGGTGGCTTACGGCCTACAACCGCATCGCTATTCTCGAAAAGACGGTAACGTTGCTTCAGGATAGAAAGGAGCGGTTGGCCCGCGAGGCTTCCGAAGAGGGTGGAAAGCCGCTTGCCGATTCTCGCATTGAAATTGAGCGGGGTATCCAAGGCGTCAAGGTGGCCATCTCGTCTCTCCAACAGATCGTGGGGAAGGAGGTTCCCATGGAACTTACCCTCTCATCAAAAGACCGGCTTGCTTTCACGTTTCGTGAACCGATAGGGGTTGTGGCGGCGGTAAGCGCCTTTAACCATCCCTTTAACCTCATCGTGCATCAGGTAATTCCCGCGGTAGCCGTGGGTTGCCCGGTACTTATAAAACCGGCGCTCGCAACCCCCATTTCCTGCCTAAACCTCGTTAGTGCGCTGCATGAAGCCGGACTTCCTTCCGACTGGTGCCGCGCGCTGATTATTGACAATGAGATGGCGGAGAAATTGGCAACAGACCACCGCGTGGCCTTTTTCTCGTTCATCGGTTCCTCTCAGGTCGGCTGGTGGCTCCGTTCAAGGCTTGCGCCGGGTACGCGCTGCGCGTTGGAACACGGAGGCGTGGCCCCGGTGATTGTGGAGCCGGACGCCGATTTCTCAGAAGCTGTTCCCCTGCTCGCCAAGGGCGGGTTTTATCACGCGGGGCAGGTTTGTGTGTCGGTGCAGCGGGTATACGTCCACGAATCCGTTGTCTCGGATTTTGCGGATGCGCTGATGAAGGTTGCAAGGCACATGAAGGTAGGAGACCCATTGGATGAATATACCGAGGTTGGCCCTCTCATCCTGGAACGCGAGGTAAACCGGGTAGACGATTGGGTTAAAGAAGCATCTTCCGGCGGAGGAAAAATCCTGTGCGGCGGCAAGAAGCTTACGGACACCTGTTACGCCCCAACCGTGATTTTAAATCCCCCGGCGGACGCGCGCGTGACGCACCAGGAAATCTTCGGCCCGGTAATCTGCATATATCCGTACACGGACAGGCTCGACGCCATCCGGCGGGCAAACAGCCTGCCTTACGCCTTCCAGGCGGCAATCTTTACTAAAAACATCGACGTTGCCATGGATACGGTCAAGAGGATTGACGCATCCGCCGTGATGGTCAACGACCACACCGCCTTCAGGGTGGACTGGATGCCATTCGGCGGACGTCGCCTTTCCGGAATCGGAATCGGCGGCATTTCTTACACCATGCAGGAGATGACGCAGGAAAAACTCGTGGTCATCCGCACCCCGGCCCTGTAGCCCCATCGGACGACATGTCGTTGGATATAAAGAGTAACTGCCGCTTCCTTTTGCCAATTAAGACGAGAAAAACCGTAACTACTCAGGCCTGTCTCACGCAAAGCCGCAAAGAGCGCAAAGAAAGGCATAATCCTGCAAGCCATAGACAACTCGTTCAATTATGTTCCTGGATATTTGATGTATCGTAACTCCTCAGCAGTATAAAGAAATAATACAAAAAACCACGGATATACAAAACCACGGAGACACGAAGAACACAGAGAAACACAGAGAATTTCTCCGTGAAACGCCGTGATATCCGTGCCTCAGTGGTAATTAGAGAGACAAGGGTTGCTGATAAATTTTCGTGGTGAAAACATTAAAGAACAAATGGTGTCTATAGTCACAGAAGGATTTGCACAGTTGCCCAAAGATTAATCTCCGTGAAACTCCGTGCCCTCTGTGTCTCTGTGGTGAGTAGTTACGAAAAACCTTTCTATAAAGCTATCAACAACGTTACTCTTGAATCCAAATGTGTTTATCATTTTTTCAACAATAACCATCCCCAGCAGAACTGTCAGCATTAGTGTTGCACGGGTAATCCTGGCAAACTGAAAGTTGCGCTTCCGTAGAGAGGCGAAATTGTTTGGTACCAATGGTTCCAGGAATACATATTCGAACAGGAAAAAAAC
>CAYHFB010000091.1:0-10268 GCA_964355695.1 uncultured candidatus Brocadiaceae bacterium | reverse complement strand
GTTTTTGTTTTTCACTTCGATATTCGATATTCAATATTCCTTGTTCGGCATTCGCTTTTCCCCAATAAACGGTACATGGGGAATTACCGTCTCCCTTACACCCTGTCGTACGTTTCAAAGGCAAGGCAAGGCGAAGGCCTTGCCCTACATCTTGCTGCGCTTTAAGAAAAAAATATTTCTTGACAAAAGTAATCAATATATTATAATCCTATCCTCACTGAGAGTGAGTCTCACTATCCGCATTTACGGTAACAAACTCATCAGATTGTTGGTTTCTACTACTGGGTGTGTTGTTGCCTGCTATAGCGAAATACTCGTAAACAGTTGAAATAACAGAGAATGTGTCGTTGCTACGTTTCGTGAATTGGGGTTATTGGTGGTATTTTTTTAGTGCCGCTCTACATAATTATTGAGCGGCTTTTTATTTATCTCACGTTGAGAATGAGTCTTAATTGATTGTTGGAGGATACCGTATGCGTTATGTGATGCTTATTGCCGTTCCCTTGCTCCTGCTCCTTGCGGCTGTGGAGGGCTTTGCACAGTCTTCTGAACCGACAGAGCTTAAAAGCAAGGTTGATATGCTCGAAAAGGAGTTGTCGGAGATAAAGGGGCTGCTGAAACAGCAAGTTGCAAATGACATTCGTAAAGACAAAGAAATGGCTGCATTAAAAGAAGAAGTCAAGAAAAACGAAAAAACAGAAGCATCGAAAGAAACACCGCAAAAAGAGATTGCCGCGTTGAAAGAAGAGGTGAAGAAGGAAATCGCTTCGATAAAAGAGGAGGTGAAGAAAAGCGAGCAGAAGTACGTCTCTGGGGAAGCGTCAGGCGACACGCCGTACCTCGCTAAGCAAAGTGCTGAATTTGCAGACAAAAAGCTCGCCCCTGCCTTTGGCGGCGTCTATACAAAACCATTTTTGAAGAAAAATGGCAAGAGTACCTATCTTGGCGGTTACATGGACTTCCAATTCAGACAAGATGAAAAGGATAGTGGAAACCAGGGTTTTGATCAAACAAGATTTGTACCCTTCATATATTCAGACATTTCAGATCGCGTAAAACTTGCCGCAGAACTTGAAGTCGAGCATGGTGGGGTAGGGGGAGGCAGGAATGGACAGGTATGCCTTGAATTTGCCACCATCGATTTTTTGATAACAGACTGGATCAACTGGAGAGGCGGTTTTATCCTTACTCCTTTGGGAAAGTTTAATTTAGTTCATGATTCTCCATTGCAGGACCTTACTGATCGCCCATTGGTAAATCGGTTTATAATCCCTACAACCCTTACCGATGCAGGCATGGGCTTTTTTGGCAGCACTTATCCTTCCGAATTGAGTAAATTGGATTATGAGGTTTATGTTACCAATGGTGTATTTCATGGACTGGATGAAAAAGGTGTAAAGACTTTTAGTTTGAGCGACGGAACAAGAAAGACGCGAGGTGGGTATGAGTTTGATACTGTTAATCAAAGTCCTGCCGTTGTTGGGCGTGTTGGCTTTAGCCCGTTTATTGGCTTAGAATTAGGCGGCTCTGCTTATACACAACGGTATGATGATAATAACGAGAATCAATTAACTATTTCTGCATTGGATTTCGCCTATCAAAAGGGACCTTTTGAACTTGTCGGCGAAGGCGCTTATGCGTTTATTGAGACGGACGAATTGGCTAGAGCTGCGGGTATTGCTGACTCCATGTGGGGATATTATGTAGAAGGAAGGTATCATTTTATGCCCACGTGCCTAAAAACCTGGGCGCCTAAGTTTTTTAGTGATAATTCAACGTTTACCGGCGTTCTCAGGTGGGACCAAGTGCAAACGTCAGAAATTTCTAAGGGTGACAGGATTAACTGGCTAAGAAACAGCATTACGCCGGGCCTCAACTACCGCTATACAGAGGATACGGTGTTTAAGCTGGATTATCAGATTAACATGGAAGATAAGGATATGGCGGATATAGCAAACAACGCCTTCCTGTTCTCCGTCGCTACCTATTTCTAATATAGGTATGATGGATGTAGGGCCAGGCGTCGGCCTTGCCTTTGGATTGTGTTATTTGGTGTAAATAGGTACACATTGATGTTTAAGGATTTCAAGGTAGGGACACGGATGCTCCGTGTCCCTACCACTATCCGGCATTTTCACGAGCGCCGTCCCCCACCTCAGCCCCCGCCGGAAAATCCGCAGAAATCAAATGAAAATTCCTCTACGTAAACGTATGCATTCAGGAAAACTCCTCCGCACACAAGCACGCGCTCAGCGGTGTTTCTATTTATAAAAATCGTGTGAACCGTCGCAAAATGGCGGCTTGTTTGTGTGCTGACAATTGCAGAGCATGGTGCGCTCTTTTGTCGTGACCGTAAATTTGACCGGTTTGAATTCTGAGCCTTTATGCGCCCCGTCACAAAGCGGCGACTTCATCGATTTACCGCAACTGCACCAAAGGTAGTTGCCTGGTTCAAGCTCCATGGGAATTGGCATAAGGGTTTCCTTCTATTAAAATGTCATAGTTCAGTGGCCAAAATAGTAAAGATTTCGTGTGTGGGGATTTAAGCACTACTTGCCGGTAAAATAAAATTTTGTGGCGAATCCGCTCCGCCCATCATAATTCCACGCCTGTTTACCCTCTGCAAATCGATGTGCAACGGCCTTTCCCATATCCAGAGTAAGATCGAATTCCTTTGCCCATATCGGGAAATTTTTATTAATGATTTGGGTGGGTTTGCCGGGGTCTCCCGCTCCATGCAGCATTTCAATGTCCAGGAGTAAGTTATTGGCTACAACGGCCTTCTTGCGCCACGTGGACGACTCTATCAGAACAGGGACGTACTTTACCGTAATCCGCTCCGGCGGGACATGGGCAAAACCGAAAACATGGTTTTGGAAAATATCCAGCAAGGCATTTTTCTGGACGGCAGAGGCCGTTTTGTCGTTGATGTAAAAGACTATCCAGTTCTTATCTGCGCTTGAGGTTAAATCCGTTATGCCTATCACCGTTTGTCCATCCAGCGTATATTGTCCATACGTACCCTTCTGAATGTGAAAGACACCGGAAATCTTGCAGGTCTTGTTATGCGTCGGCTCGCTCCCGAACAGGCATGGGCAGCCAGGATTACAGGTGCAGCCCTCAAAATACTCACCTTCAATAGACCAAGCCGGACTGGAAAATGCAATACCCGAAATGCTTAAAAACATAACGATTGCAACCAACCCTGCCCCCCAATATCTGATCATCCTCATCTTTTATCTTCCTTCCGTGAAAAAATACCCTATTAAATTAATCATTCGACAACTTGTTTGTGTTCACACGCAAGGACACGGGCGCCGTGTCCCTGCAACGGCTTTGAAATTCCTGTACGTTAAATTAGGCCTTCGGCAACTTACATTCGCGCAACCGAGACGGTTGCGCTACCGGTTTGAAATTCCTATGCGTCAAATTAGGCCTTCGGCGACTTATTGGTGTTCACACGTAAAAGGACACGGGCACCGTGTCCCTACATTGAAATTCCTCTGCTGTTGAATTAAACCGGTAAATATGTTTTCATACGATAATGCGGATAGCATAATTCAGACTGCCGGTTGCTGTCAAGTCAATAACGGTATGGCTTATTACCATATCCAAGGCGACCCGGAAGCAAAAAGAAAGAAGTCTGCAACGTTCGAGTTTACCAAAAAACCAGTGGTATTCGGAATACAAGGCTTCACAATAACTATTATTTGCCGAAAATAGGAATAGCCATTCTCCTTCGTGTTGGTATATGTTTTGCTTGTTAGCAAAAAATGGTAATTGAGCGTTGTCATGCCCGCTAGTCACAACGACGGCTCCATTCTACCGAATCCTTGATAAAGAAGGTATATATCCAGAGTTGTATTATGCGTTATTTGTTGTAACATATTATTGATAGATACGTTATGTATAGAACATGCTGCCAGTCGCAACAATACGGGGACAAACACATTCCTATAAAATATTGGAACCCAAAAAACAACCTCTACAAAGTTAGTTCCATTTTTGTACGGTCGGTTTGCCAGAAAATGGTACATCAAGATAATACCCTACCTATTCCCCATAGGACAGCGTTGGTATTTTGGTTTGTCCTCGCCTTTTTTTCTGCAAACCTTTTGCAATCCTTTCAGCTAGCGGCAAGTGAGCCCCCATCGGTCTTATCGGATAATCGCCGAAATGAAAAGTCAGTTATTGTTATTCGAAGCCACCAGATAGTGGCTTATGATGATGCAATCAAGGGGTTTCAGGAGGGGTGCAAGGACTACGGTATCACCGTAAGGGACGTTTACGATTTAAACGGTGATGCAGAGGCGGGAAAAAAGGTTGTCCTCGGTATCAAAAGCAGTAAGGTCCCACCGGATCTAATCCTGGTAGTCGGCGTGCTTGCCACAACCCTTGCAAAAGAGTACATTACCGAGATTCCCGTTATCTTCTGTCTTGTGATTAACCACGAACGCTTTAATTTTAAGGCAAGTAACATTGTCGGGATATCCTCCGAGGCCGCAACGGAAGATCAATTTTTAGCGATCAAGGAACTGCTTGCCGGGAGGAAGCGTTTAGGCGTTATTTACGATCCGATACAAACGGAAAACCTTGTTGAAGAAGCCATCCCTCTTGCACAGAAACACGGGTTTGACCTCGTAACCAAAAAGATTGCATCTGAGAGGGATATTGAAGCCGCACTTGATGCAATTATCAATAAAATAGACGTGTTATGGATGGTACCGGATACCACGACAATAACCAAGGATGCGCTATCCGCTGTCCTTAAAAAAGCCCAGAAACAACGAATCCCAACATTTTGCACTTCCAGCGCAATCGTCAAGGCGGGGGCGCTGGCATCCGTTTCAATAGACTATACCCAAACGGGTTTCCAGGCAGCAAAGATTGCACAATCGTTGTTATTCCATAAAGAAGAGACCCTGCCCGGAGTCAGGAATCCGGAAAAACTAAAGTGGTCTTTAAATACAAAGACAGCAAAGTGGCTTGAGATAGATATAGCGCCTTTTGCGTCTCGCTCTGACGTGACGTTGTATCCATGAAGACGTATAAACAGATAAAAGTGCCGAAAAAGGCCTCATTTAATTATTGAGCAGACATGAAAAGTATCCGTACCAAACTTATTCTTTACGTTAACTTAACCATAGCGATCATGGATTTGATCAGCATCTTGTTATTTTTTGTTTATCTGAAAAAGAACGAGCAGGCATCGCTTGAAAAATTAGGCATGTCCCTTGTTAGCCTGGTAAGCCAGGATGTGGAAGTCAAGCAGGCACTGAGTTACAATCAGCCTGCGTTATTGACCTTTCCCATCAAGAGAATGCTGTCACTCGACGGGAATGGCGAGATTGCCTACTGGCGTATGTTAAATGCGGATGGTGGCCTTGTAAGAGAAGACCCACGGGGGGTTCATCTCAACGCTAATGAAATCTCCATAGAAAAGGAAGGCAGGCAGAATTCGCCATTTTTCACTCCTCGTGTCACTACCGGCTCCGGGGAAACATTCTACCACTTTAGTGCAGTCATCTTCGAAAGCACTCCTTTTTCTGAGGAGATATTTGCCGCACAAATGTTAGACGGAGAGGACGTTACCCAGCAGAAAGAAGGCCGTATTTTAGGATATGCACAGGTCGGCTTGTCCACCCGTAAGATGAACAGCAATATCATAAATATCATCTTCTACAGCGTCATTCCTGCCGGGTTGGGGATATTTTTGGGCGGGCTGTGCATTACCTTGCTTCTTGCGAAACATATCATTTCACCTATACGGCGCCTTACCACGGTTACTCAAGATATTGCGCGTGGAGACCTCACCCGTAAGGTGGAAGTCCAGTCAGAAGATGAAATCGGACAATTATCGATTCATTTCAACCAAATGACGGACTCGTTGCAAAGATCATATAACGCCCTGAACCTGGAGATTAGCGAACATAAACAAACAGAGGGCTTACTACGGTACCGGGTAAAAAGTGAGGAGGTTATCGCCACCATATCGGCAAATTTCATCAACATTACCCCTACGGAGGTGGACGGTGGAATTAACAGCTCTTTGGCTATGCTGGGAGAGTTTGTTGGCGTCGATCGCTGCTATGTATGCCGGTATTCTAACGACGAAAAAACAAGCATGGATAATACCCACGAGTGGTGCGCAAAAGGGACCGAACCCCAAATTGAAAAGCTGAAAGGGGTTCCCGTTGAGCAGTTCCCCTGGGGCATGGACAAATTAAAACAAATGGAAACCATTCATATCTCCCGGTTGGCGGATATGCCGGCTTACGCAGACGCCGAAAAAGAACTGCTGCAATCACAATCGGTTCAATCGTTTGTAATCGTGCCCATGGCTTACAGCGGAGCCTTTATCGGTTTCCTGGGATTCGATTCCGTGCTGAGTGAAAAACAGTGGTCGGAGCAGGACGTTGCCCTCCTCAAAATAGTAGGAGAGATATTTGTCAACGCACTGGAACACAAGCGGCAGCAGGATATGCTGCAAGAGGCGCACAATCAATTGGAAGTACGTGTCAAGGAACGCACGGCAGAAATTTTAAAATCAAACACCCTTTTGGTGGAAGAAATTGTAAAACACAAGATTGCCAGGGAGGAGTTGGCAAAATATGAAATCCTCATTTCCCAAATCACCGACCTCCCCTATATTTATGATACAAAAGGAAACATCATATTTGTCAATTATATGTTTGATAAGCTTACCGGTTGCAGGCGGGCGGAATTTATCGGGCAGCCATTCTCACTCCTTTTTGACGAAAAGAACAATGAAATTGCGGCAGATGCCCACGCAAAAACATTGCAGGGAGAATCTCCTCAATTCGAACTTCGTTTTAAAGACACCGGCATACTATGCGAATACAAAAACATTCCCCTGCGGGATGAGGCGGGAAACATTATCGGTGTAATCGGCACGGCAAGGGACGTTTCAGAGCGGAATCGGATGCTCGATACGTTAAAGCAGTCAAAGGAATATGCGGAAAACCTTATTGAAACGGCAAACGTAATGGTGATAGGGCTGAACCGGCAAGGAACCGTTCAGGTGTTTAACAAAGCGGCGGAAATCGTTACCGGTTATAAAAAAGACGCCGTGCTGGGAAAAAACTGCTTTAAAATCCTCATGCCTAATGACGTCTGGTTTGACAGTAAGGAGACGTTTGACCGTTGGCGTGCAAACAGGCGGATGCAAGATACCTATGAGTGCCCTGTCCTTACGAAATCAGGGAAAAAAAGGTACGTGTCGTGGCAGAGCAGCGAGATAATTGAACATGGTGACGAGATCGGTATCATTTCGTTTGGAAACGATATTACTGATCACAAACAGAAGGAATCGCTGATTGAACAACTACGGATCATGGCGTTTGTCAAAGACATCGGTGTCGCTATTAACCAGGGCGAGGCACTTTCGGAAACCCTCCAGCAATGCGCCGGGGCTATCGTCAGCAACTTCGATGTGGCATTTGCCCGTATCTGGACGCTTAACGAAAAAGAAGGCATGCTGGAACTACAAGCCAGCGCCGGAATTTACACCAACAAAAACGGCGTCCATAGCCGTATACCGGTCGGTGTAATGAAAATCGGTCTCATTGCCCAGAGTCGCATACCACTGGTAACAAACGATCTCATCAGGGACCCTTACGCCAGCGACCCTGATTGGGTAAGGCGGGAAGACATGGTTGCCTTTGCCGGATACCCCCTGATTGCGAAAGGCCGTCTCGTTGGGGTCCTGGGCGTATTTGCGCGCAAACCGCTTATCGAGGCCGTGCTTAATGCCCTGGCTGCCGCGGCGGATATTATCGCAATGGGCATTGACCGCAAAAGGGCCACGGAAGCGTTATCCATGAACGAGAACAAGTACCGGGTGCTTCTTGAAAATCTTCCACAGCGGATATTTTACAAGGATACCAATTTCGTATACGTTTCCTGTAGCGAGAACTATGCGAAGGATATCAATATCAGACCCGAAGAAATCGCCGGAAAGACCGATTACGATTTTTACCCGAAAGAACTTGCTGGAAAATATAGAGCAGATGACAAAAAGGTTATGGAATCCGGACAAACGATAGACGTTGAGGAGAAACATATCAAGGATGAGAAGGAATTCTTTGTCCACACCATCAAGACCCCACTGAGAGATGAAAATGGCACCATCATAGGCATACTGGGGGTATTTCTGGACGTTTCTGAAAAGGTGGCATTGCAGATGGAGGCGGAGCATATAAGACATTTGGTGTCCATCGGTGAGCTTGCCGCGGGCGTTGCCCATGAAATCAACAATCCGATTATGAGCGTTATAAATTGTGCTCAGATACTATCTGACAAGGGCGCCAGCGGTAGCTTTGAAAAAGACGTGGCTAACAGGATTATCAAGGAAGGAAATCGCATAGCGAACATAGTTGGCGGGCTTCTTTCCTATGCCAGACGCGGAGATGCAAAGGAATTGGTAGAAATCCATACCTTAGTATCAGAAACCCTTGCCCTTACGGATACGCAACTCCGGAAAGAAGGCATTTTGGTAAGAATAGACGTTCCTCAGCAATTACCGGCGATATTTGTGCAGCCTCAGCAGATACAGCAAGTCTTCCTGAATCTCATTAGCAACACACGATACTCCCTCAATAAAAAATATCCGGGTGGACACGCCGGTAAAACACTTGATATCTCTGCCCATCAAATTTCCGTAAATAATTCCCCCTACATTCGAATTGATTTTTTCGACAAAGGTATGGGCATACCGGCCAGCATTCGGGGTAGAATACTGGAACCGTTTTTTACCAGTAAACCCAAAGGCGAGGGAACGGGATTAGGTTTAAGCATTAGCCATAGCATTATTAGCGGACATGGCGGAAAACTTAGCGTTGAAAGCAACGAAGGGGAATTTACCAGGATAATAATCACCCTTCCCGTAAGGCAGGAAGCCTGAAAAGGCACGGGCAAAACCAAAACATTCAAAAAGTCTTTTGTACAACATCGAAAATAGTTGCCAAAAAAGTTGTGGCGTTTTTACCGGGTAATACTATAATAACGATAGCCGTTCACTCCACCACGGAAAACGTTGAAATTGTGGGGTGGCTACAAAGAAGATTATCGGAAAACCTCTGCGGCGATTGCCCCCTTTCCCTTTATTTCTCTCTATTACCTGCGCACTTTACGGCGAGCTTTTACTAATAACGGCTATCACTGGTAATACCTTATGGGCATACTGATTGTCGATGATTCTGAAAACACGCGTTCACTGCTTGAATTTTACCTTAAAGGCGCCGGATATGAAGATGTTTTTCATGCAGAAACAGCCCCTGAGGCATTCAGCATGTTAAAGGCGAATGACACCTCAAAGATCGATCTGATACTCATGGATATCTCTTTGCCGGATATCAGTGGTATTGAGGCGTGCCACCACATAAAGGGCATGGACCATCATAAAGACACCCCCATCGTAATGGTCACCGGCAGAACGGACGATACGAACCTGCAGCTTGCATTCGAAGCCGGCGCCATGGATTATCTGACCAAGCCCATCAATAAGATCGAGTTGCTCACCAGGATACGCGCCGTGTTAAAATTGAAACACGAAATGGACAGCAGTAAAAAAATAGCCCGCCAACTCGAAGAAGCGAATATGAAGTTGCAACTTCTTTCCAGCATGGATGCACTCACGGGTATTGCTAATCGCCGTCAATTCAACCAGTCGCTCGACAAAGAGTGGAGACGCTCCCTCCGCGATAACAAGCCGTTGTCTCTCATCATGATTGACATCGATTGCTTCAAGCTGTACAACGATAATTACGGACACCAGGCCGGGGACGATTGTTTAAAACAGGTGGCATCCGTTTTGAATGCACAGGCAAGACGTCCGGGCGACCTTGTTGCGCGCTATGGGGGAGAAGAGTTTGTAATAATCCTGCCGGACACCAACGCTGAAAGCGCCATACTATACGCAAACCGGGTACACACGGCTATCGACACGCTCCACATACCTCACGAATATTCAAAGACGGCGAAACACATTACCATCAGCATGGGTCTCGCCACGGTCATAACCAACAGCAACATGACCCCGGAAAATTTGATCAAATTATCGGACGACGCCCTCTACCAATCCAAACAAGAAGGCCGCAACCGGATAACAGCCGCTAAGGTTTAACTGGAGGATGGTATGGCGGAGTCTCTATCAGCGTTGCCGCCATCTGGCTATGGCTCGCAGATTCCGTCCAACCCACTCTTACGGATTGGGTTGGCGTTGGCGTCTGCCTGTGTGGCATGACTAT
>CAYHFB010000090.1:0-10319 GCA_964355695.1 uncultured candidatus Brocadiaceae bacterium | reverse complement strand
AATACGTCGTGTGATTTGGGCATTTAGTTGTCAGTCGTATATAACGTTTTATGGTAGTAAGCATAAGTGTCACTACATAGTATCTGATTAGGTTGTAGTAGTCAAGTACGTCATACGGGATGTTGGATATTTTCTTGTTACCGGAGTCCAGCTTGGGAACAAGAGAAAGAAAACAGGGATGAACAACCAGTTAAGGTTGCGTTTCACGCCTCACCTCTATCTGGCTGAATAACCAAACTTTTCAACAAAGGGTTGCATTTTTACATCGGGAAATAAACGGGCAATTGGGTGCAAACACGCGCGTGTTTATGCAAAACCAAACGGTCTTGCATGGTGTGTGGCAAACCTGAAGGTTTGCCCTACGTAAACAACTCATTTTTCCCCCAAACGATGTTTTTGCGGATAGGCTATGGAAGGAAATCAGCAGGCTGGAAACCTGCGCTACCATTTCCCAAATCCGTTCACAAACAACCCAGCCCTAATGCCGCGGGTAAGCACGGTACAGGCCTTGATCAATGCCTCGCGCGTGTCTTGCGTCTGAACCATGCCCCAGACCTCGCGCAGGTACGGTACATCCACGTAAGCGAAAGCGGGTCCATTTTCCAATTCACTTAAAGCCTCCTCAACCTCGCCAGCGCAAGCACGCAAACGCGGAATCAAATCTGCCGCCTGAGTACCTGATTTACGATTTAAACGCACTTCGTCCGGCAAATGTCCCTTCATTGCATCACGGATGAGCATACGATCCATCCCTGATTTTGGGTCAATAAAGATATGGTCGGGTACGGAGTGGGTGAATGCCAACACCCGGACGTCTGCAGTCGGGTCCCATACGTCCAAGCCGTAATCAGCGCCCAGTTCGGCGGCGTTTGATCCTGCAATGGCACGCCCTGGCCTGAGTAGCTGATAGCGCAACTCATGGGGATTTCGTGGTGTGAGTTGTTCGGACGAGACCAACCAGAGATCGAACAGGTTGAGGCGATTTGCAAAGTCCGGGTGTATAGCGGTTCTTTTCCACCTCTTATCCTTAGTCTGTCGTGTTTTCCGGTACGCATTTAACAGGCCGGGTGGGGCATACTGTTTTGCCGTTTCCTTTAACCATTGTTTCCAGCCGAGGGTCCGTAATTGTGTCGCAAGGGATTGCGAAAAAATACTTCCCTCCCATGAGATACCGCCATTTCCCTTAGCGCCGGTAAGAAGGACGCGGCACCCGTGTGCGACGGCAGTCTCATAAATTGCGTGTATCCAAAAAAGATTTCCGGCAGCGTGCCCCGGTTCGTTGCGCAACGACAGCATCTTGCGGATTGCCTGAATGGGGCTTTTTGACGGAGCCGTCACGGGTAACCATTTAATATTCCCTGCGTACTGAGCAGTGGCACGGGCAAAGGAAGATTCATCGCCGAACCTTTCGCCTTCATATTTGCTGGTATCAAACAGTGGCACGGAGGTAAATGCCTGCAAATGCTTACCTTTCCCCCGCAGAAAGCGGGCAGCGGTTGCGGCGACTGCCCCCGAATCCAACCCACCGCTCAATGATACGCCAATGTTGCTGGTAGAGCGGATGCGGCATTGAACAGCCTTGTTGAATACGTCCCTGAATGCATCCACATAATCTGCCCTGTTCGGCAGGAGCAGTTCGGGCGTATCCTCCATCGTCCAATATCGGTTTGTATTCACCCGATCAGGAGTAACGGTAAGACTGTGCGCGGGCGGTAGCCGTTTTATTTGACTGTATACGGTACGTTCTCCTTGATATGCGTGCCAAGAGATTAACACCTGCGCCAGATACAATTCATCCATCTCGATAGGTGCAAGGTTAAGCGCTAGCAATGCCTTGTATGATGAGGCAAAGGCAAAGACGTCCGGGGTGGCGCAATAATAAAGTGCCGTATTGCCGTAATGGTCCCGTGCAAGAAAAAGCCTGCGCTCTTTTGGATGCCATGCGGCGAATGACCAGTCTCCGTAAATGCGCTTCGGGGAATCCTCACCCCATTTGAGATAAGCGTGGAGGATGATTTCGCCGTCAGAGATTTGGGATATTTCATGTGCTGCAATCTGCAGTCTGCAGTCCGCAATCAGCTCTTCACGATTGTCTACCCGCCCTGACGCCGTAAAAACAGTGCCATCATCACGAATAACCGGCATGCGTTCATACCTAGCCTCGTCCGTGCTGAAAAACCGCATCTGTCCCAACGCGACAGAACCAGCCAAACACTCATTAGCGCCATCAGGTCCCCAATTTGCCATAAACCTGCGCATCGTTTCAGGAACGGACGGTTCAACTGAAACTCCATCACGTCGCATGATGCCAAAAATACCGCTCATTATGGCTTGGCTGTCGTTGTTCCGTCGGAGGTTGAGCCAGCCCGTATCGCCGTCATCTTCATATCAATACGTTTGACGCATGGCTTGTGCCATGGACGACCGATTGCCTTGTCCTTCACAAAAGTTTTGCCTGTTTCAAAGGGCAATTCAACACTTTTATTCTTTTCATTGTTCATTGTTTATTCCTCATTGTTTTGATGTTTTTAAATTAAGCTACAAAGTGTCTGATAGATACCGTCCTTTCCTTCCCGTTCCACCTCCTTTTCTATACGCCAAGGTTGATGTATTCTCTAAAACAGCCTATAACCGTCTTATTGTACAACGTTTTTTTCATAATTCAATAATAAATGGTATAGAAATTTTCATTTTTTTAAGCGAATTTGCTGGTGAGTGTTAAATGTATAGGAATTTCAAACAGGTAGCGCACCCGTCTCAGTTGCGCGAATGTAGTGATACTCGCGTCTTGCTACTACGCTGCTATAAGTCGCCGAATGCCTAATTAATAACAGTTTATTGCATCAGTCCTGTAGATTTAGCGCATACAGACACTAATTAATGCACTATACGTAATGCAAGGCACTCGCCTTGCACTGTCCGCATACACACCACGGATGGACACTGATAAACAAGCGGACGGCGTGACGGAACTCCCGTCACGCCGCAAGATACCAAAAAAATACCGTTCAGTGACCTGTTTTGACCGCTACAGCATCCCCGCTTGAAACGAGATTGCACATCGCCCCCTTCCTGCATACGTTCATTCCGCACTGTTTGATGAACCATGCTATGAAAGGTTTGATGTACGATAGGTACCGCTCTTACGATGGCGTCGGGTACACCCCTTCATACGCTATAACAAAGTTAATGCCCAAACAAGGCTGCACGTTATCATGAGCAATTGTTCCCGCTGAACCTGCTGGACCAGTGGCGTTTGTACTCAATGCCACGAGATTGTTATTTGTGGACGAATACAAATTAAATCCCGCAACCTTGGCCCATATTCGACCTGTGGGGTCATTGCTTATCCCCGTTGCATTGGTACCCATTGCCGTATGGGTGTGAGAGGGCAACTGTTGCAACCCCAACGTAGCCGTATTTTTCCCCCCGGCTATACCGATAGGTCGTTGCGTAAGACCAGTACCTTGTCCCTGACATATCGGGGCCCGTCCCCGCAAGTCCGGGAGGTTGAAGGTCGTTCTTCCATCACCGCCGTACACTGTTCCAATTACAGCATAAAGCACTGTGTAACCGGTAATAGGCAATGTTTGTCCGTTACAAAAGAACCATCCTTGTGGCTCAAAATTTTCTGCAATAATACCTATTTCACCTATAAATGGTTCTGACACGTTATTTCCTCCTAAATTTCAGACCTGGTTGGATATATACCTTGGATAGCAATACAAAAATTTAACACAAGAAAGGGCTGCATGTTGTTGTGTCCCTGTCCACCACCGGTGTTGGTGATGGTGGATGGGTCCATGGTTACGTTCGGTGTTGTGGTATATGGATTTACCGGCACCTGCTGCAGTGTTGAACCCGAAGGGATTGACCATAAACAAGTGGTTTGGGCAGTGGGAGAAGTTAAATCTCCGAGAGCGTTTTCCCCGATGACCGCATGATTGTGTGCCGGTAACTGAGCGGAGGTGAGGGTTATGGTCTCAGAGCCATTCGGTTTACCATAACTAACTGCAATGCGGTCAACAGCCGCTTGTATGGCACCGGAGTGGATAGGCACACGGTCTCTCAAATCCGGTAAGTTGAAATATGTTTTGCCGTCACCGCCGTAGTAGGTTCCCAAGAGCGAATAGAGCGCTTGGTTCTGCTGAATCTGCATTTGCTGACCCTGGCACAATGCCCAGCCGCTTGGAGCGAAGGCAAATGGGAAGAGTTTGATTTGTCCTAGGTATGGATCCATAATTTTTTTCCTCCTTAAAGTAGATTAATTTTGTTGTGGGAACACGCCATTACTTGCGCAAATCATATAGTTCACGGGTAAATAGGGCATTACGTTGTCATGCGAAGCTCCACCGCCTGTCTTTCCTACGGCTGCGGGATCCATTGCTCCTAATATTTTGGGCGATATTATTTCACTCTTTTTGACATACTGATTTACTGCGGCTGGTGGATTGGTGTTTACGGTGGCCGCCCATACGCCACCGGGATTAGGCTGTGTGCCTGACGCATTTGACGCATTTGCTGCATGGGTATGTAAGGGCATTGCGCTTTCAGCCAGGGTGACCGTTTCGCTGCCAGAACTTTGTCCAATGGGGCGCGGTGTTACGCTCGGTGCATTTCCTTGCCCGATAGGTAGCCGTCCCCGCAGATCGGGAAGTTTGAAGGTTCTCATACCGTCCCCCCCGTAAGTAGTACCGATAAGGGCGAAAAGTGCCTCATACTCGCTCATCTGAAGCTCCTTACCATCACAAGGTAGCCAATACATCGGCAACTTGAGGCCACCAAACATTCTAATTTCTCCTAGATATGCATCTGCCATAAATATACCTCCAAAATGTGATTTAAATAAGATGTGGTCAAGAATCACTTCGCAACACACACCCTCAATTTTAGAATCTCAGTCATAAATGATCATTTCAAAAGGAGTTTTTCATTTCGATAAACCCATTTAGGGCAAGGCAAATCTGCCCGTTATTGGAATAATTTATTTGGGCCGAGTTCCTTACCTACAACTATAATTCCGATAGAGAGTTACTATTTTTCTAGTGCAACAAGCAACATTATCCTACGTGTTTTTCCAGTTCCACCTCCTTTCCATTCGCAAATTTCAAAAGAATACTCGAAATATTCCCTCAAAAAAACAAGGACTTTTGCCATAACAAGCGGAATCGTTTTTTACAGCCTGGCGCGGCATAGCCGCAACCAAAGAACCACTTTCTTTCTCCAATTCACAAGGGGTAGATACATATCCTCCAGATTATGAAACAATAGGTATTCTTCCTTGAAGTGCCGGGGAGCTTGTATGCTCCCCGTATCAACATTGCAAAAACTATGCCATATTATACACAATATTATCGTTTGTATAAAATATCACCCCTTCATTGCAAATTTGTGTGGTTAAAACGAACGGTTTGCGGTAGGAACATTTTGTCTACAATAATTCGTAGTAATGTCTGAATTGATTATAACAGGTTAATTTAAAACAGTTAACAACGCAATGCTCTTTATGCAAACAGCATAATTTGTTGGGTTGATGAGGACAAAAAAGAATTGCGTTGCTGTGTGTGAAAATATTTTTAAAAAGAGCTTTATGTTACAAAACTAGATGTTGTTTTTTTCACCAAAGTGCCCCATGAGACAAAGTGCCCCATGGGGCACTTTGTCTCATGGGGCACTTACTTCGACTCAAAACATGCTTAGACTCTTAACGTATTCTCGACGTATAGGAATTCAAAGTAGGGGCGCGGCGCCAGTGTCGCTGTGCGCAAAAAAAAATCGCCGATGGCTAAGTTATTGGTGAGGTCTATTTTTCCACGCTGTACACCACCTGGTAACGAAATCCGGTTTCGGTTTTGCCGATTGAAATGAGAAACACGGGTACCTCTACCAGGCTTTCTTGCTGGAAGACGTAGTTTCCCTGGGGCAAAAATACGTTTCCCGGCCCGGAGAATATGAGGGTAAAACAGTGAAACGGTCCGGTGTTGTAACGCTCATTGTATAGCGTCTCGTCAAGGGTGAAGGATAATTTTCCATGAGGTGTTTCTGTCGTGAAAGCCGTGCCGACAAACGGTCTGAAAGTGTCAACGGTTATTTTATCGTTCATGAATCCTCCTTTTTTAGTGCACGGGTACTAAGGAAACAAAGAAGTTGATAGGACGGAAAAATAATTTTTTGGTTTTCTACCAAATAACAATCACGCCTGTGTGACGTGATAAGGATAACCGGGAACTACAATGCCTGCTACTAACTTCGGGTCAAATTTAGTTGTTTTATTTTGATTTGTCAATAATAATCGTTAATTTACTCCTTGAATTTATTACCGATATTTTGTAATGTCTTTCTGTGCTTCAAGGGTGGTTTCTATCAGTGTCAGCCTTTTCTGCTGAGTCCAGAGTATTCGCCCCGTAATACCCATTAGAGAAATGGCAACGGCAATGAAAAGGCCGAACATTCATTGAAGAGCGTCAATCCGCCTGTTGACGGAATTGTTCATATCATCAAAACGCTTTTCAAGCGACCTTTGTCCTTCACCAAGTATTTAATCGCAACAATTCCTTTTCACGTGAACCATCCACCGGTTTTGTCAGGAGGGGGGCGTTCACCAGCTATGCGCAGAATATCACCGGCGCTATACCCTTTCCCTTTTTCTGCAAGACCAATGGAGGGAACACAGGCATGTTCATCTCCGCACAATCGCCTGTGTTAGATTTTTTTCGGCTAACGAACAATACGCCTTCCAGAGAATCAACTTGCAGCTCATCCAGAAAACCAAGCGTAACCGCGAATGGTTCGGCTTGCTTGACTTCCAGAGATATGTTTCGCCAATCTATCCTTCCTACAAAAGCTAAAAAGTCTTCGGGGTTGAAGCGTTGCGATTCGATAGGCATCGGTATGGGGATTAACTGTTCTCCTACCCTCCCAAGCGCCAATACCCTGTCAGGGTTTTAAACCCTGACAGGGTTATCCCAAGTCTTCAACTTCCGGGGTGCCTTCCACCTTTTTCCGAAAAAATACGCATAATTCATTTTTGCGAAGTTTTGGAAAAAGGTGATGATGGGATGGAGCTTGTTTTTTTCAGAAGCAAAGAATTCTTCTCGTATGATATCGCTTATTTCACCAATATTTTTTGCGCCGTCAGAGAGGAGTATAGCCCGTTTTTCCCAAGGGGAAATCTTGATGCGCTTTATATAAAATCTCAAGGGTTGAGTTATATCAAGCGGCTGAAATTCGCAGGATGCATTATCCCCATAAAACTCGCCGGGAATAACCGGAAAAAGCGCGTCAAATGTTTCCGAAAGAAACATTTGGTGTGCTTTTTCACCAGGATATAGTTCATGGCATCCAAGAAGAAATATTTGCATTCGCGAGGGATTATTGTCGGTAACGGGAGGCATTTCTTTTGTTTTTTGGGTTGCGAGGACAAATTTACTTTTTTTGAGAAAAGCGTCGGCGTCTTTTGACGACATCCCTCCATTAACGGAAAAATCTTCCCGTTGCTTGCAATCAAATGTAATGCCATATTTGCCTGGATTGTTCCAAATAGGAGAGAACTTGGATGGATAATACGTATCTAAAAGAATAGAGCTAATGACGTTTGCGTTTTTTTGGAGAAAATGAAGGGTTTCCATGGCGTCCTTTTCCGTTTCTCCGGGAAAGCCGAACATAACAAAACAAAGGTTTAAAATGCCCGCTGTATGGAAGTCTTTCAGGATATGTTCGGCATCGTCGATACGGATTCCTTTGTTCATCATGTCAAGGACTTTTTGCGAAGCGGACTCTAGTCCCCAAGCAATGGCTCTAAACCCTGTCTCGCGCATGAGGGAAATAAGCTTTGGATCCCGAAACTTTGCTACGAGCCGCCCATAACCGTAAAAATAAACGTCGGCAATGTTTTTTTTCTTAAGTGACTCACAAATCCTTTTGATAATAGTGGGCGGCATGTTATCGTCGTGAAAGACAAAATATTTGCAATCATACTCTTGTTTATAATGTTGAATCTTATCCGCAATCTGCGGTATATCATATACATTGTAGGTATCCAGAGTTACCTGGTAATGAGAACAAAAGGCGCATTTTTTATAACTACATCCGCGTGAGCTTTGAATAGGCAAGATGAGGTAAGGCGCTGGGTAATGCCCTAATCTGAATTGGGAAAAAGAGGGGAAGGGCAATTCGCTGAGAGTATTAATTGTTGCTCTTTCACTCAGCAGTAGGCTGCCTTTTTCAAGGTAACAAAGGTTTTTAATACCTGAGTAGTCTTTTCCAGAACGCCGGGACTGAATCAATCCAGGCAAAGACATTTCACCTTCACCGATAATAAGAAAATCACAATAATCCTGCTCAAAGAGCGCCTTTATTTCCTTTTCCTCAAGAAATGGAGAAAACGAGCCTCCTATTATCATTGCAATTTCGGGAAATTTTTCTCTAATTTTTTTCCTGATTAAACGACTAAAGGGGAGTGTTCTTTTCAGGTAAATTGAAAATCCGATACTATCGGTGGGACACTCCACTATTTTTTCAACGTAATTATTAATAAGCCGGATATCTTCCTTCCCATTCTTTATCCAGTACCGATATGCATTGAAGGCCATTACATAATATTTTTCAAACTCATGATAGAGATTTCTATTCAAACAGGTTCTTATGTTTTTATCAAGTATCAACTTTGTATAGAGTTCCGGCAATAACGTTTTGAACGTCTTTTCATTTAAAGCCTTTTCAGCGATTGAACTATCACCTCTGATACTATCTGCCCGTTGCTTTTTATCAATAAGTTCCCATGTTTCATCAATGTTCGTGAGAAAGAACTGTTCGAGAAGGTAGGTCTGCCCATGTATAAGCCGCGTAGAAATACCCCTTGCTTCATTTGCAGCGATTAAGCTTGCACAACCGAGATTTGGCCGGTCTTCAAGTGTAGTAGAAACAAAGGGTTCAACAAGGGTAAAGAGGGTGTTTTTCATAGTGGGAAAAGATAATTTTAAGTGTGTTCGGTAAGGTAAATCGAAAAACAACATTCAATGCTGTTACCCATACGGGCGTTGTGCCAGAAACAACGTGAAGGCTGTTGCTCCACTGGATTGCATTCCATAGATCAGAAGTCGCATAGATTTTTACGATAACCTGAAAGTTTTGCACGTGGATTACCCGCTCCAAAGGCAAGGCTGAAGCCTTGCGCTACGTCTTGCTATCAATCGGTTTTTTAAGAGGATTTCTGGACGTTCCCTACATTACCTGGGAAAGTTTAAAGAAAAAAATTTTACGGGATAGTGTGGTCTATTTTTCCACGCTGTACACCACCTGGTATTGAAACCCGGTTTCGGTTTTGCCGATTGGGATGAGAAACACGGGTACCTCTCCCAGGCTTTCTTGCCGGAAGACGTAGTTTCCCTGGGGAAAAAATACGTTTCCTGGCCCGGAGAATATGAGGGTGAAACAGTGGTACGGTCCGGTGTTGTAGCGCTCATTGTATAGCGTTTCATCAAGGGTGAAGGACAGTTTTCCATGAGGTGTTTCGGTGGTGAAGGCCGTGCCGACAAAAGGCCTGAAAGTGTCAACGGTTATTTTATCGTTCATGAATCCTCCTTTTTTAGTATACGGGTACTAAGGAAACAAAGAAGTTGATAGGACGGAAAAATAATTTTTTGGTTTTCTACCGAATAACAATCACGCCTGTGTGACGTTATAAGGATAACCAGGAACTACAATGCCTGCTACTAACTTCGGGTCAAATATAGTCGTTTTGTTTTGATTTGTCAACAATAATAGACCATTTCCCCCTTGAATTTATTACCGGTATTTCGTAATGTCTCTATTTGCATTTGCTGCAATTTGTTGTGTGTGGCATTTGCGAAGAACTCAGATATACCATCCAAAGTGGGCATTGCCCACAACCCAAGCGTTTTTAATCCGTTGTGGTTTTCGGATTTTTGTGGAAAAAACAGCAGAAACCACAGATTACCTGGCGCGGCCTCTGGCCGCAACCAAATTCGAATATCGAAATATGAAACAATTTTCGTAGCGATTTAGTTCTTTGGAAAATCCAGGTGGACATAAAACACGGCTCGTCCGCAGAATCTGTGGGTAATAAGTAAGACATAGAGGCGGTAAATAAATACCTTTTACAACGCCAGTCTAACGATTTTAGCATTTTATAGTTCCAATCTCAGTGAAAAACAAATTCACCGCAGAGGACGCAGAGGGCGCGGAGAAAAAAGGCTCGTCAGAAAGAACTACAGATCAAACCGCCAATGAACGCTAATAAAGAAACCCATTCTCGTGTATTAGCGTGTATTAGCGGTTAAAAGTTGTCGTTGTTTCTC
>CAYHFB010000089.1:0-10371 GCA_964355695.1 uncultured candidatus Brocadiaceae bacterium | reverse complement strand
CACTCCATTTCCTTGATTCGTTCGAGTTGTGCTTCTTAACTTAACACCTATGGGCAATACCCACCCTACTTTTGTTCGTGCGTAAGACACAGGGTGTTGAGGCTTTGGTTGAAATCTTCGGGGACTTCTGCGGTGACAGAGATGGGTTCGTGGGTGTAGGGGTGTTCGAAGGATATTTGGTATGCGTGGAGCATCTGCCGTTGGACGTGTTGTAGTGACGGATGGGTGACGGGCTTGCGGTCGTATTCCGTCTCGCCGATAATGGAATGGCCTATGGACGCAAGGTGTATCCTGATCTGGTGTGTCCTGCCGGTTTCAATTTCCACTTCCAAATAAGAGGCCTCTTTTCCACGGCTCAGGGTCGTTACACGGGTGATTGCCTGTTGTCCCTGGATGGGGGTACCTATAGTAAACGACCTTTTATCAATGCAACCTCTTACGATAGCCCGATAGGTTTTTTTGATGAGGTGTTCTTTGAATAAGGGCTTCATTCGTTCGAATGGTTCCTTGTTCATAGCAAAGATGACCGCGCCGGAGGTGTTTTTGTCCAGCCGGTGGACGGCCTGGATGTGCGGATCCTTGAAATTCCGGCGCAGGTACGTCTCCAGGCTTTCAGCGCCGTTAGTCAATATATAGGGGGGTTTCGAAACGATCAGGTAGTAGCTGTCCTGAAATAGCGGGGTGACTTTACGGGATTTTTGGGGTGCCGTTTCTTCGGCCACCACTTCAACCACGTCCCCTTTGTTCAATGCGTAGGAGGCAATCCAGACACGCCGTTTATTGATAAATACGACCCGTTTGTCGAGGAGACGTTTGGCTTTGTTGCTTGACAGCGACAGCTTGGCGACCAGAAAACCGAGCAGCGTAGGCGGGTCGGTTTTCGGAATAAAGGTAAATTTCTGCATGGTTGTGTTAGTTCCCCTAAACAAAAAGCCCTTCGATAATTTTCATGCCCGTTTTGCGGCTAGTACAGCAGTCACCGTTTTTCGTTTCTATGGGAAGCCGGCTAAGGATTCCGCATTTTGGACAGTTGTGCAGATTGTGTTTTGTTACTATGCTTTCAGCCGCTTCTACATCGACAGAGGGGCATTTCTATCTGCTTTAGGGAGCGTTATTAAGAATGACTGTTGTGGGGAACAAGTTTTTTGCTTAACAAAATCCATACTGCCGGCAGAACCTCAATCTTTTTGAGATTTTCGTTTAAAAGTAAAGGCACTAATTACTCCTGCCGTTGGTATTACAGCAAGAGCGATGGCGGCGCGCTCCAGTCCTTTTGTACTAAGATAGAAACAACCAGCAACACAGGAGAGGCAGACTATTGCACCTAACACCAGACCAATTAATTCGCAACGAGCTACCGCACTACTTTGCTGCTTCGCGACAAGCACTTGTTGCTGTTGTGCATTAATATTTGCATCAGTAATCTTAGATTCTATCCCGCGGCGGTGCGCGGATTCTTCCTCAGCTAGCTTAACTAAGCGAGCTGCTGCACCTGGAACAACCTCATCAAAGCCACGAAGAATACCTGGGGGTGGCAAATATCCTTCATAGTGAAAGGATTCGGTAGCGGAAGCCTGGAGATTAGACCGCTGGCGGCTTGGATGTTTCGAATGATTTCCCATGATTTATTACAACATTATTGAAATCCATAGCAATCTTTTTCCAATCATCATTTAAAGATTGGTCAGCAGAGTGAGGTGGCAATGGGATTAAGCGCACCTCATGCAAAATAGGCGCTGTAAAACTTCCGAAAAGCATTGCAGGAGAAGCAAGCCCCATCAGAAAGCCGTGTATAAATGACCGCCTTGGTGTATTTGAAAAATTTAGGATTTCCATATTCGCACTTTAAAATATCAACGACCTATATGTAAGGATTTTATTCGCGTACAAAACGGCAAGGTCTTTTACTTCCGTGTGTGAAGAGCTTCGAAAAACCTTGCTGCCAATGCTGAAGGTGTACCAACAACACCTACCTCTTTTATACACTCAGGCTCACGCAACACATCAGGACCCTTGTACAATCCTCGTACACACACCCCGTAAAGCCTCGAAAATATGGCTCCCCCGATAGGATTCGAACCTATAACCAACCGGTTAACAGCCGGCTACTCTACCATTGAGCTACAGGGGAACACACTTGTTAAAAGGCAATTGCCTTATTTTTTATTTTGCAGGTAATCCATTAATTTTGAAATTTCTCTTCTCATGTCCTGCCGATGGACAATCCTATCCAGAAAGCCATGCTCCAGCAGGAATTCAGACGTCTGGAACCCTTTGGGAAGCGAGCGTCTTATCGTTTCCTGAATAACCCTCGGTCCGGCAAAACCGATCAATGCCCTAGGTTCAGCTATGGTGACGTCTGCCAATGATGCAAAGCTTGCCATCACACCGCCGAGAGAGGGGTCGGTTAACACCGATATGTACAAACCACCCGCGTCCTGAAAGCGCCCTATGGCTGCGCTGGTCTTTGCCATTTGCATGAGCGAGAAGACACCCTCCTGCATACGCGCACCCCCACCTGAGCCTGAGATGATGATTAAAGGCAGCCGAAGTTCTGTGGCTTTTTCGGCGATACGGGAAATTTTCTCTCCTACAACGGCACCCATACTCCCCATGATAAAGGACGGGTCGGTTATCCCCACCATTACCGGCTTGCCTTCTATCTTCCCTTGCCCGACGATGGCGGCTTCCTTCAGCCCCGTTTTTTTCTGTTCTGCTGCGACTCTTTCCGGGTAGGTGATACGGTCCTTAAAGTGCAACGGGTCGCACGGCACCATATTTTCCCAAAACTCTTCGAAACTATTTTCATCCAGCAGGAACTTGAGCCTGTCCCTGCTGAATATGCGGAAGTGGTGGTTGCAGTCAGGACAAACATACATCCTTTCTTCAACGGTTTTCTTGTAAACCGCATTCTTACAACCATCACAACGGACCCACAGTCCGTTGGGCATGTCCTTCTTTTTTCTAAAAAAAACCATCAAGCAGCACCAAATAGTATCCGACGTCTGAAACAAGACAACAGATAGTTTATAAATTTTCAGTTAAAAAACAAGTTATTTTTGTAAAAGAAAATAACGTTCAGTAAAAAAGGGACTGTTCACCACGAAGGGTGCGGAGAAACGGAGTTTGTCCATACCGCCCAGGCGTAATGAGCATTCCTGTACAATTGCCACCGTTGGAGAAAAATCTCCTTGTCGTTATCTTTTTGTGGCGTCCTTTGCCTTTTGCCTAAGGTCTCTAATTGCCGCGCATGGATCGCTGGCCTTAAATATGGCTGTTGCCGCAACGATTACGTTTGCGCCTTCCCGGACGGTCTGGGTAATGGTTTCTGCATTAATCCCACCATCAACTTCGATCTCGAGTTTATCCGGCGACGCGTTTCGCAGCGCGGTAATCTTCGGCAGCACGTCAGGTATAAATTTCTGGCCTTCAAATCCGGGGTTGACGGACATGACGAGCGCCATGTCCAGAGATTCAATCAGGTGCTCAATAGACTTCACCGGCGTCAACGGATTGAGCGACACGCCCGCCTTCAGGCCTTTACTCTTGATGAACGAAATGATTGCCTCCGGCATCCTCGTCGTTTCGATGTGAAACGTTATAAAATCGCCCTCGCTGGCCGCATCCACAAAATCCTTCACGTAAAATTCCGGATGCGAAATCATCAGATGGATATCCAGGGGAACACGGGTGATCTTTTTTATCCCTTTGACAATGAACGGCCCCATGGTAATGTTGGGGACAAAGTGGCCGTCCATGACGTCGATATGGATTAAATCAATGGCTGCTCCCTCGATATTCCTGATTTCCTCTTCAAGCCGTACCGGGTTTGCGGCAAGGATGGATGCCGAGATTTTGATTTCAGGTCGCATGGTTATGTCTTTTTACTCGATAGGGATGCAATGCCGGGGAGTTCTCCGCCTTCTAATAGTTTAAGAAACGCCCCGCCACCGGTAGAAATAAATGAAACTTCGTGCGTTTTCCCCGCCTTGTGAAATGCCATGTCGGTATCGCCGCCGCCGACAATGGTCGATGCGTGGGAACTTGTTACCGCATCTACCAGGGCATAGGTGCCACGGCTAAAGGCGTCGAATTCAAAGGCACCCATGGGACCGTTCCACACGATGGTCTTGGCGTCATGGAGAGCCTCAGCGAAGAGCTTTGTCGTGGCCGGCCCAATATCAAGGGCAAACCACTTTTCCGGGATTTCCTGATAGGGGACGATCTTTGTCTGCGCCCGTTCGTTAAATTCGTCGGCAATGACGAAATCGACGGGTAGATACAATTTTATGCCGTTCTTCCGGGAAAGTTTTATCAAATTATCCACTACGGTAAGCATGCTATCCTCAACAAGTGACCTTCCTACCCCAAAACCCTGTGACTTGAGAAAGGTAAATGCCATAGCCCCACCGATGAGAATTTTGTCCATTTTCTTTGCCAGGTTTTCGATAATCTTTATTTTGTCGGAAACCTTTGCCCCGCCAAGTATCGCTACTACCGGGCGCATAGGGTTATTCACGGATTTCTCGAAATACTCTAACTCTTTCTTGAGGAGAAATCCGGCGGCAGAAGGGACGTAACTGTTGATACCGGTCATTGACGCATGCTTTCTGTGACAGTTTCCAAAGGCGTCCTGGATAAATACGTCGCACAGGTCGGCTAGTTCTTTTGTGAAAGCAGGGTCATTCTTCTCTTCGGCAATGTGGAACCGCAGGTTTTCCAATAAGAGGACTTCTCCGTAGCGCATCTCATCAATGAGCTTTTTCACGGTTGGCCCCACGCAATTGTCCGCCATAATTACCTTTACTTTTTCACCGAGGAAGCGCTGCAGGCGTTTTGCGACGGGTTTGAGGCTGTATTTATCGTTTGGTTTGCCGTCAGGCCTGCCGAGATGCGAGGCAATTATTACCTTCGCCTCTTCATCCAGGAGATAATTAATAGTTGGCATGGTCGCCCGTATCCTGGCGTCATCCGTAATGTTTCCGTTTTCATCCAAAGGCACATTATAATCCGTGCGAACCAAAACGCGTTTTTTGCGTACCGCGAGGTCTTGTATGAATAATTTATCCATAAAATAGTCCCTTTGTTTAGTGCTGGTAAAAGAAATTATTTATCATGAAATATAAGCAGTTCACGTGGTACTTGTAGTAACGGACGTTGTTTTACCATCAATGGTACGGCGTGTATGCTGATTGCAGAAGATCAAGGGAAGCGCCTTACTGCTTAGCGATTAATTCGATAAGGTCTATCATACGATTGGAGAATCCCCACTCGTTGTCATACCAGGAGACCACCTTTACCATACGTTTATCCATTACATACGTTAACGCGGAATCAAAAATACTTGAGTGGGCGTTTCCGATGATGTCGGAAGATACGATAGGGTCTTCGCAGTATTCCAAAACGCCTTTCATTTCCCCGTTGGCGGCCTTTTTCATGGCAGCATTAACGGTCTCTATGGTAACGTCTTTGGAAAGCATTGCGACCAAATCCGTTACAGAGCCGTTGATAACAGGCACACGCAGGGACAGGCCGTCCAGCTTTCCTTTAAGTGCGGGGATCACCTCTCCGATGGCCTTTGCCGCCCCGGTCGTGGTTGGAATGATATTCATAGCAGCGGCCCTTGCCCTCCTTAAGTCCTTGTGGACAAGATCGCTGATGCGTTGGTCGTTTGTATAGGCATGAACGGTCGTCATCAACCCCTTTTCAAGACCGAAATTGTCGTTAAGCACCTTTACCAGCGGCGCTAAGCAATTGGTGGTGCATGAGGCGTTGGATACGATTTTGTGTTCCGGTTTGAGTTCTTTTGTATTTACGCCGATAACGATGGTGGCGTCTATTTTGTCTTTGGCTGGCGCTGAAAGAATGACGTATTTAGCTCCGCCTTCCAGGTGTTTTGCGCAATCCTCTCTGGATGTGAATATACCGGTTGATTCAATTACAATATCGACCCCAAGGGCTTTCCACGGCAACTTCGCAGGGTCCTTCTCCATCAACAACTTGACCTCTTTGCCGTTTACCAGCAACGATTTTTCTTTTGCCTCTATGGCGCCGGCAAATCTACCGTGAACCGTGTCGTATTTCAACAAGATACCTAATGATTTTGCATCGGTAAGATCGTTAACCGCCAGGACGTCTATTCCCCCCCGCCCGACAATTGCGCGAAAAACGTTTCTTCCAATCCGGCCAAACCCATTGATTCCAACTTTAATTGCCATAACGGTAGTCCTTTGTCGATATTTGAATAATTGAAGGAATAAAAGATCCTGAAAAATTGAGTAGTTAACGTAGTGTTTTGTAAAATTTCCGCAACGTATTGGGTGTTTTGGAAAAACCAGAACTATCACAAAACAAGGTGGATATTCTATAGCAAAGAAGCAGGCATTGTCAAGACTTTAGTATGCGTTATCCGGGCGCTGGTATTATCTTCATCCACCATGACCCGGTTTATGTAAACCGCCCATAGCGAACCGTCAGGTTTGTCGCACGTATTGTTGATGTAGGGCGAACCTTCAGGGTTGCCGCACGTCCTGCAATGTTGCAGGCTTTAACATAACAGCAGCAATTATTGTCTTACGTTCCACGCGCAAATATGCTAAGCTTTTACTCACAAAATGAACTTTTTTATTCTAAAAACGGGGAAGAATCATCTCCAGCAGAGTACCACGGTTCATTACCTGTTTTACCTCTGCCGGGGTTGGAAAATACCGGTTTGATTCTCTTGCAGATAAAGTAATTACCTTATGAAAGTGCTTTTGCTTTTCCCGCCCGACTGGCTGCCGTCAGAGCCGTATTTGAGCCTGCCCACACTGACGGCTGCCCTGCGCAAGGCGGGTTGCGAGGTAATCCAGAAGGACGTCAACGTAGAGATGTATGACATGCTGTTGAGCAAGCCCTTTCTCATGCACGTCCGCAACAGGGTTGCGCACGCCCTTCCTCTCTACCGCAGACTCGCAGAGTCACAGCCCGGATACAAACAATTGGTAAGCCATCTACGCGCGTGCGACGGAGAATTTTTTGCCCGTGTCGGCGACGACGTAGAAAAGGCCATAAAAATCATCCGAAGCGGCGATTTTTACGATATCGATAAGCTGGAATGGGCTAACATGCGCCTGCACGAGGCCATGTCCGTCATCTCGCTGGGATACTATCCCGCACAGGTCTGCTTTCCACCTATGGAGACGGACCTGGGGTACAAGGCCTACCAATCCGACGAGATACTGAGGGCCACCGAAGATGACACGGTTAATATCTACCGGCACGTTTATCGCCAGCTCGTTGAGCCGGTTATAGAAAGGGAGCAGCCCTTGATGATAGGCATTTCAGTCGTCCAAAAGAAACAATTGATCCCCACCTTTACGTTTTGCAGGATGATTAAGGAAAAATATCCCGATATCCACATTACCCTGGGTGGGAATATCGTTACCCGGATGCGGGACGTCCTGGCACACAATACCGCGCTCTTCAGGTGGTTTGATTCCGCCATTCTCTATGAAGGAGAAGACGCCCTCCTACGTTTAGCTATGGCTATTGATAACCACGAAACCGATTTTTCCCGGTTGCCGAACCTGATTTACAAGGACAAGCACGGCATTCACGCTAACACGACGGTTACATCCGTTGATATTACCCAACTACCGCCGCCCGATTTTGACGGATTGCCGCTGGGCAAATACTTCGTCCCCAATCTTATCCTCCCCTATCTTGCCACCCGCGGGTGTTACTGGGGACGCTGCGCCTTTTGCGACCACTCACAGGGCTATACCCGGAAATACCGGGCAAAACCGGTTGAACAGATAATCGACGAGCTCGAATTCCTGAAAAACAAACACGGATGCCGCCATTTCCACTTCACCGATGAGTCGTATCCCCCGGCGCTCTTTAAACGGTTGTCTCAGAAACTTATTGAAAAAAAGACCGGCATCTCATGGACCACCCATCTGCGGTTTGAAAAGTCCCTCATGGACGAACACGTCTGGAAAGAAGCGGAGGAATCGGGATGCAAAAGCCTCTATTTCGGCTACGAGTCGGGCAACGAGCGGGTGTTGGAACTCATGAACAAGGCTACAAACCTGGAAACGATAAAGACCATCCTGCGCCATTCCGCAAGGCACGGAATCTGGAACCACTGCATGGGATTCTTCGGCTTTCCCGGCGAAACCCGTGAAGAGGCGGAAGACAGTATCCGTTTTCTGGAAGACAACAAGGACTTCGTGCACTCCGTCGGCTTTATGACCTTTGTACTCGGTAAGTACAGCCCGATAGCCCGTGAACCCGAACGTTACGGCGTCTCTGCGTATAAAAATCCGGAATGGGACCTTGCCCTCGATTACTATTTTACCACAAAATCAGGCCTGGGGGTTCACGACGCCCTGACGGTATTCGAAGAATTCGAGCGTCGCCATGACCCCAAATGGGATTTACGGCTAACCGTCCGGGAATACATCTTTTTATATGTTGACCGCTTCCAGACAAACAAATTAAATATTCAGGGTACAATATCCGAACATACCGGTAACGCAGGCATCCTGCCTGCCGGAAAGGCATAGCAGCCAATAATCGGGAGGATGCTTGTATTGTGATTGCTGGGTTGAAAAAAACAGCAGGCGGGACGCCTGCGCTACTATGCACGTGTAGCGCAGGCATCCTGCCTGCCGAATCGGGTTAGCAGAAAACAATCGGGCAGGGATGCTTGTATTGTGATTGCTGGGTTGAAAAAAACAGCAGGCGGGACGCCTGCGCTACTCGTAAAACGTTTCAGATATTCGACACGCCAACCTGCGAATAAAGGCGGATTCAAGCAGGATGTTTCAAAAAACGGAGGCTTTTTGCTGTGCAGGCTAATGGTGGTGAACGATGAAACGATTATTGATACCGTCCGGCGGTAAAAGGGAAAAAGGGTAGCAGCGTCAAAGTTTAAAGAGTCCTGGCGCAACGAAAACCGAGGCTGTCGTACCCCCCGAACGGGTCGTCCCCGATGCGGTCAGCGCAACGGCAGTTACCACCCCCATTGCGCCACGAACCGCCGCGCACGACACGATATTCATTTTTCTTGTTGTACCAACTATCTGTCCACCCCCAAACATTCCCTGCCATATCAAGACAACCGTAATAGCTCTTTCCTTCCGGGAATTTATCCACTGCCACGGTTCCACCTATACTGGATTCTCGTGAGTTACACAACGAAGGATAAAATTCGCCACCCCACGGATACACACGTCCGTCAGGTCCCCTTGCGGCCTTTTCCCACTCCATCTCCGTAGGCAGCCTCTTCCCAGCCCATTTTGTATATGCCTCTGCGCCCAACCAACTCACGAAGACGACAGTATGTTTTTCATATCCATCCTTGACACTATAGTCATTCCTTCCTGCTTTGATCAGACATCTTTCATTTCCAAAGTTACCTTTTAGCAGAATCCAACGCTTCAGTTCTTTCTTACTCGGTTTTCGTGCATTTAAAAAGGCACAGAACTGCTCATTGGTGACGGGAAAGACGTCCATATAAAATGCGGGGAGGTCAATAACTCGCTGTGTTTTTTCATCGCTGCTTGCCACCGGGTCGTCTTCGCGGCTACCGTAAAGGAACGTCCCGGCGGGGATAAGCACCATCTCTGACCCGTCTACATGGTTTGTAATCCTCTCAGGAATTCCTCCCGAAACTGATCTCTTCAACAACTCGCCCCCGCAAATTGACGCACCACCCATAGATGACTTTGTTGATTAACTCATAAAGTCTCAAATCGTCCGTAACTATTTACATAATAAGGACATAACTGAAAAACAGTTCTTGACTATATCGCGGAATATGTTATCATAAGTATATGTAATTTAACAAGATACAACATATATTTAGGAATTTCTCATGTTTTGCAAAACAAGTCCCCAAATGTCTTTTCTTGATGTGCAAAAAGTATTACCCAATGTCTTGCCAAAAGATGACTGGTGCTATCTGTATCGAGATCAAGTATATCCGTTCATAGATGAAGAGATTTTCCGAGAACGCAATAAAATATTCCGGCTTTACCACTCAACACCTCATTACCTTGCGTAGGGGGGAACGGGGCAGGAGGCGAACGTCTTCAAACGATCACACCGCCTGCCCTGAGTTTTTTTGCTTCAAAAAACGTACAAAAGCAAACAAGGTATTTTTCCGAATGCGAACAAAAAAATCAAGTGAAATATTTGTGTGGGGGAAAAATGGCGGGGTTGCTGGGTATGGTTTATCACCGTTACTTGCGGGGTAATAGCCGTCCATCAGACTCAAACAATCTGAGACTTATTGGGCGTTTTGGGACCAATTATTCTGAGACTTAGCACTAATGCGGTGTGTCAGCGCTTTAACTTTCACGATGCACGCGGTCGTCCTCAAAT
>CAYHFB010000088.1:0-10484 GCA_964355695.1 uncultured candidatus Brocadiaceae bacterium | reverse complement strand
TAAGCTGTAGGTGGAGTGAAGGACGTCCCGGCATTTTTGGTTGCGGCCAGAGGCCGCGCCAGGAAATCTGTGGTTTCACCGTTTTTATATTTCGTCTTATTTGTGCAAGTCTTTCTTCGTGGTACGATAATAATTCGTGAAAATTCGTGTCTATTTTGTCGTTACGTTTACCCATTTTCCGGCACAGCCTAAAATGATCGCCAACAAAAATGAAGATTAGAATTATATTCCTTTTCGCCGTTCTTGCTACAAGCCTCTGTTTCACCACCGGGTTATTCTGGCATTTCGAGCATGGAATAAATCCCCACGTGAAGACCATATTCGATGCCGCATGGTGGTGGGTTGTCACGTCGGCGACCGTGGGTTACGGTGACATTGTTCCCTATACCACCGCAGGCAGGCTGGTTGGCGTGTTTGCCGTTGCGGCAGGGTTTGTGATTTGCACCAGTTTTGTAGCGGTGGTCATGGAGGGCATTCACGCCTACCTGGAACGCAGAACACGGGGGACGGCGCAAGTCCACATGAACAACCACATTGTCCTTTGTGAATACACGGCAGTGGCCGATGAACTGATACATGACCTTCCGGCCTGTAAAGGGTTTGCGAACAAACCCGTTGTGATCGTCTCCGATCTTGTCTCCAGAAACCCCTATCCACAGCATTCCTTTGTGTGCGGCGTCCCCATAAACCCGGCAAATCTCCGTCTTGCAAACGTGCCGTCCGCTGACTACGTTTTCGTCTTTACCAATCTCCGGTTCGGCGACCCCGACGTAAAAACCCTGCACACCGCCTCAAGGGTCAGGGACCTCAACCCGCACGCAACGATATTTGTCGAAATGGTTAACCCTGAAAATGAATTACTGCAGGTTGTGCCAGGCTCATTCATCCCGTTGGACAGTAAGAAACTTATGGAAACCGTCTTAACGCGTAAGCATCTTGACCCCAATGACTGGATCAAATAAGGGTTATCCGGCGACACTTTCAAAGGTTTAAATTATGCCAGTTCGTAGTATACTTCAAACCTCTTACCGCCATTTGTTCCCATCCCCTTGAGCGCGTTGTTTATTGGCCGTTTCCAGCCGGGACGACAGTATACGGGCAAATATTTTGTAGAATTTCAATTGTATTGATTTAAGAAGTATCTGTTCACTTTCGGCATTCAACATCTTACCTTCTATTTGTAATAGATACGTTTCCTGATTTGCAATGATCGCTGCGGTACGTCGCTCACCGGTGATTACGGACATCTCGCCAAAACAATCCCCCGGTCCAAGCGTGCAGAGTCCCGCCCCCTTTTTTCTGACACTGACACTTCCCATAAGGACTATGTAAAAAGCATCGTACGCACTGCCCTCATTGAGTATCGTATCGCCAGAACCGCCTTTCACCCAAAGGCTTTCTCGTGTCAGGAACGCCAATTCCTCTTCGGTAAATGGCTGGAAAAACGGAATACCCTTCAGGACGGATATCTTTCTTTTGTTTTCGTCTGTTAGGTTCCCTGCAGTAGTCATATTTTCCCCTTATCAAAATGGTGAATGCTTCTTTGCAACCTTTGTCTCATTACACAATCATCATACAATCCCCATAGCTAAAGAACCTATAAGCCGCGTCTTTTGCGGCTTCGTAGGCGCGTAAGATGTTTTCCCTCCCCGCAAAGGCGGAGACCAATATCAAAAGTGTTGTCTTTGGGAGATGAAAGTTGGTAATTAAGATATCAACGTTTACAAATTGGTAGGGAGGATAGATGAACAAGTTTGTCCATCCGGTGGTTTGAGGCGTTTTATTGTCGCAAGCAATGGTTTCCAGCACCCGGCAGGAGGTGCTGCCGGTGGCGATTATGCGGTGGTTTTGTGCCTTGGCGCTTGTTATTTTTCGGTAGGTTTCTTCCGGACACTCGTAATACTCCTTGTGCATTTTGTGATCTCTGATGTCTTCTCCCTTAACGGGCAGAAAGGTGCCTAAGCCAACGTGGAGTGTCACAAATCCCAATTCCACCCCCAGGTTTCTAACCTTTTCCAGTGTCGCATTACTGAAATGGAGGCCGGCCGTCGGCGCAGCGATAGCCCCTTCTTTTTGGGCAAAGACCGTTTGGTAGCGTTCCCGGTCTAACGTGGTGTGTGCGTCGCTGTGTTGGCGTTTTATGTAGGGAGGCAGGGGTGGCTCTCCGATCCGGTGAAGGATTTCTTTTATGTTGCTTTTGTCGCTAAATCCGATAGACCACGAACCGTCGTCATGCCGTTCTTGTAGTATTGCGGCAATGGCATGATGATCGATATGGATTGTATCAGAGGCACGAAGTTTTGCATTTGATTTGACCAGCGCCTTCCATTGGTTTTCCCCCAAATCCTCCACAAAAAGCAATTCCACCGAAGCTCCGCTGCTTTTCTGTCCAAAAATACGGGCGGGCAGAACCTTGGTATTGTTCAAAATCAACAGGTCGTTGGGCAGGAGGTAATCGGTGATATCGGAGAATTTACGATGTTCAATATCCCCGGTGTCCCTGTGGAGAATTAATAATCGGGCGTCGTCACGGTTTTCCAATGGATGTTGGGCAATCAGTTCCTTCGGAAGGTTATAATCGTAGTCGGATAGTTTGGTGCTTGCTTGCGTCTGTGACTGATAGATAGATTTCATAAATAAATTATAGCATGAAAAACGGAATATTATAATTGCTTCGTCATTTTGTTTCCAAACTAATCCTCGACGATAAACTGCCCTTTGCTTCTCATGTTCCCCAGGTTGTTTTTTAAGTAATTTAAATAACCCAATTCGCCCATTTGTCCGCCGCTCATTTTTTTAATGGATATCATTAAACGTAAAAACACCTGACCAATTTTGTTTTTTTCCATATTGGATTCCCATATTTTTGTGTTATTCGCATAGAGCCTCAATAATTCCTGAGTTAACTTATCTTTTTGCCGTTCCTCATGCGGTTGATTGGTAAAATAAGTCTTGTAAATGTGTTTATAGGCTTCAAATACGGCCTTATCGGTAATGCTGATATTGCCCGTTACATAAAAATTGCAGACAAGGGTTTCAATTTCAACGGCCATAAACACTACGGCGGCGTCACGAAAAATATCATCATACTGTCCATGGGGAACACTTTCCATGAGTTTTAAAAATTCCTTTTCCTCTTCACGCATCTTTTGAAATGCAGCGCCTTCAAGGTATCGGCAGTCTTTGTTGCAGTCCACTTTTTTCAATCTGTTTTCGCCACAACAAATGGGGCAAAGGAGATTTTCGATGGGTGAACAATACCTTTTCGCCTTTCTCGTTTTACAAAACCAGCATTTTGACATGTAATCTTTCTCCAAACAGGGATTTGTTTTAAGTGTTTGTTTATCATTTCATGCAGAATAAATTATTATACGTTAATCTGACTTATATCAAAACGAAGGCAAACATTCCAATGAAAAGTGGGGTGTGGATAGATTGTTTAAAGATTGAACCAGCCGCAGGATAGACGCGGATTGGATTGTACCCCACCGGGGCGTGGTGTAAAGAGACACGGTGCCCGTGTCCCTGCATTTGCTTCCAGCCGGTAGCCTGGAGGCCGCAGCCTCCAACACCCACTCGTTGCCGGGTACACGATACAACTGTGTGCACCCTTTCAAACCATACCATTTTCGCGTAGTTAGCGCCACCCTGGAGTTGCTCTAAACCAGAGAAAAGGTTGCAAATTATGTACTCCCTTGTTTGTTTTTGCAAATAAATAATAATTCGATGGATTTGGGGGGGGCGTTGTTGCCTGGGCATATTCACTATTGTTGAAATAATAGTTAGACAAACTTAAACTTTTGCGCTAAAATGGTATTCGCATTTGCACAATACCAGACAACCATGGAACACGGAACATAACTTTTGCGGTAATGCCTGTAGTAATGTATAATAAAAATGCATCGTTTTGAAAATATGCAATTAAGCGCTTCTGAAAGTTTTATCGCAAGACATCTCTTTTGCATTCCTGCTTCAAGATATCTTGGCATGTTTTGTGCTAGCTAGTCTAGGTACTAAATAAATTCAGTCGTACGGAAAATTGTATTGACAGTATATTTGAAAAGGTATATATATCTCAATTTTGCAATCTTAAAAAACACAATAAATTTATAAGTTGCTTATGCTTAAATTATTTTTTATAAACCGGGGAAATTTGTATAAACTTTAGAGAAAGGGGTTTGGAGATGTCGTTTTCAAAGCCAAATGCATCAATTGCAACGCGTACCAAAAATAGGACACCTAACGATAGATCACACGCAAGCGGAATGTGTTCGGTTTGTGTGGATGATTGTCCTGGGTATTGTGAGATTGGGAAGTCAGCTTTTAGGGCGTCGGAAAATCTGTATCCACAGCCTTTTGGCGTAATCACCGCTGGGGCCGATAAGGAGTATCCGGCAGATTTTTCCCATTTGAACGTTATGGGAACAACCGTTGGCGCCGTGGGGATAGAGGCCGACAGTGACAAGGCTATTTTCGAGAATGTGAACACGGAAGTCAGGCTGGGCAAGGATAAGGGGATTAAGTTGCGGTTACCCATTATCATTCCAGGCTTGGGATCCACGAACGTTGCAAAGACGCATTGGGACGGCCTGGCAATCGGTTCTGCGATTTCAGGCACGGCATTGACCATTGGCGAAAACGTTGGCGGTATGGACGTCGGTTCCAAGATGGAGAATGGCAAAATAACGCACTGTCCCGACCTTGAAAAACGTGTAAAAACCTACCAGGAATGGCAGCAGGATGGCTATGGCGCGATTATCATGCAGGAAAACGTGGAAGATAGCAGACTGGGCGTGCTGGAGTATGGTATAAACAAATTAGGGGTTCAGGCGGTAGAGCTGAAGTGGGGACAAGGCGCCAAAGACATCGGCGGTGAGGTGAAGATTAATACCCTGGAAAAGGCTAAGATGTTAAGGGATCGCGGATATATCGTGCTGCCTGACCCTTACGACCCTGCGGTTGCTTCCGTTTTTGGCAAATCGTTTAAAGAGTTCGAAAGGCATTCCAGAGTTGGAATGGCTTCTGAAGAAGGGTTTGTAAACAGGGTTGCAGCATTAAGAAAGGCTGGCGCGAAGTATGTTTTCCTGAAAACCGGCGCTTACAGGCCGGCAGACCTTGCCAGGGCGGTACGTTATTGCTCCGTTGCAGGGGTTGACGTCTTAACTGTTGATGGTGCAGGTGGTGGAACCGGTATGAGCCCATGGCACATGATGAACGAATGGGGTGTACCGACGCTTTACATCTCAGCCCTTACTTATAACTACATTCATAAATTGGCATCGAAGGGGCAGCATGTGCCAGACGTAGTCCTTGCCGGTGGCTTTGCATTTGAGGATGATATCTTCAAGGCCTTCGCATTGGGCGCGCCTTACGTAAAGGCTGTAGGCATGGCACGTTCACCGCTTTGTGCGGCGCACGTGGGCAAATTACTGGGAGAGCAGATCAAGAACAACGTCCTGGATAAGAGCATAGAAGGTTACGGCAAGACTATGGAAGAAATCTTCGTTCTCGCGTCAAAGGTAAACCGGTTGTTCGGTGTTAATGGAAAGAAGGTACCGCCAAGTGCCGTTGGTGTGTACTCATATTACCAGCGCTTATCACAGGGCTTGCGCCAGTTAATGGCCGGTTCAAGAAAATTTGGGCTGGAACACATAACCAGGGATGACATTACTACCCTGACCCGCGACGCAGCCGAAATCACCGGTATTAAATATATCATGGATCTCGACAGCGAAGTAGCCGAACTGATACTCAACGGTAAAGAACCAGGCAGAGCCAAACCGGCAGCAAAAGTCGCAGCAAAAAAAGGATCACCGAGTGTAAAATCTAAGGTTGCTCCGAAGGCTGGCGGGAAGGCAATAATCAAGAGAAAGAAGTAAAATCCACTTTTGTCTTGTGGCTTAGGGTAAACAATTTGGCTGAAAACATGCATTTACTCGTGACTTTTTTTAGCGATTATTTGTAAATTTCGGTAAATTTAAAGGGGTTTTTCAGTATCTTTACGATATTGAAAAACCCCTTATTTTTTGAAAATCCATTATTATTCCATCATAATGCATAAAGAATTTACCGGGTATCTATTCAACAATATTCAGTGGGTAGTAAAAGACCTGAAGCCGGACGTGTTTTCGGAGATGATGAGCGCCGTGTTTGGAAGTAATGGATGTGAAATTATCCGTAGCGAGCCGTACAAAAAGATACAGAAGTATACCAAAAATAACGAGTCGTTTTTCATAAAGCAGTATGCTACAAAAAGTGGCATTGACGTTGTAAAATCGGTATTTACGCCGACCAAAGCAAAGAAAGAGTGGAATAACGGCCTCCTGTTGTTGGAAAAGCAGATAGCCACCCCTGAACCCATTGCTGTGGGAGAGTGGAGGCGCTTGGGAGCGGTAAAGGACTGCTATATCATAACAAGGGCAATCCCTGACAGCGTAACGGTCAAGGAACGGTTAATTACGCTCCGGCAATCGCCGGAAGGCAATCGGTCTGTAAGTAAATGCCTCTTTCTCAAAAAGCTCATTTCATACGTTAAATCGCTCCACGCGAGTGGCATTTACCACGGAGAACTCCATGCTGAAAACGTCCTTGTCGGCAAAAATGGCGACGATTTTTATCTGATCGACCTTGGTCGCGTAATGTGCGGGGAAAAGACATCCACGGCAGGGAAGTTATACGATCTGTCGCGGATGCTGTATTCAATTCTGGACGTCTGCACCCCCGACGAGATAACCTCGGCAATTGACGACTATGCGGGCGATATGCCAAACACGGTATGCAAAAAGAGTTTTCACGCGGCAGTTTTCGAGCAAATCCGCGAGATCAGGCAGCGCCACTGGGTTGGAAAAACGAAGAGGTGTCTTAGAAACAACGCGCAGTTTAAAACCATGACACATAATAAATATGCGATAAACATGCGGTGTGAATGGGACATTGCGGCGCTGGAGGGACTAATCGTCAGGCATACCGATTCATTAATGAATCTGAGCGGCAATGTGATAAAACTTTCCCACAAAACGGCGATCACGTACCTGCCGCTATCTGGTGAAACCGGCAAACTCGCATGTATTAAAGAATACCGTTACCCATCCGCTTTTAAAAAATTCATTCACCCGTTTTTCCGTTCTCCCGCGCAGAAGGCCTGGTTTGCCGCGCACGGGTTGATTGCCGCGGGTGTCCACACGCCCAAGCCCATTGCGTTGATTGAAGAAAAACGAACCGGTATGATCAAAAAAAGCTTTTTCATTACGGAGGGTCTCTTTGATTGCCGTCCGTGCTACAAATACATTGGTAATACCTTTGGCAACAGGGAGAATGAGGTTGTCTTTTCCGTAAAACGAAGGTTTGCCGCCTGCCTGGCGGCGTCTTTTCGACAACTCCACCATGCAGACATCTATCATGGCGATTTGAAGGAAAGCAACATCATGGTCAGGGAGTTGCCGGACACCTGGGATTTTTTTTACCTGGCTACAGACCGCGTCTATTTCAATAAAAACATCACCCGCAGAAGGAAGATAAAAAACCTCTCTCAATTAAACGCCTCCGTGCATAACTACTTCACCCGTACGGACCGATTAAGGTTCTACAAGGTATATGCCGGGGTGCAAAAACTCGGCAATAAGGATAAGCAAATAGTGAAAGCAATTATTGCATTAAGCAGGAAGAGGAATGCGGGCAAGGTGGTAAAAAACGATGTCCTTATGGTTGACAATACCCCAGGCAAGTAAAGGCGCATAATATTGGCCGTGTAAATAAAACATATAGGAGTCTTATTGCGCGGGGGGGCATCCCCTACGTGTGCAGTTTGTCGATTCCCGGGTGGTATGGACAAGCTATGTTTGCCCGTGCCTTGGTTACGTACAACCGTAAGAAAGTTACAGGAGTAGTGGCATACCACTGTCCTCCGATGGCGGGGGATTACGGGGGTGGACTGGCATAAGTAAAAAATTCGGCATATTTAAAATCTGACTATCTATCAATAATTGTTTGAAAGAATCACCCGATATGGTTACAAAAATTCTGTATGACCACCAAATATTCATTTATCAGGAATTTGGCGGTATCTCAAGATATTTTTATGAGCTTATGAGTGCCTTTGAGAAGGATGAAGACGTTCGCATTGATATGTCCCTGGCCTACTCAAATAATCATTACATAAACAATGCCCGTTTCGTAAAAAGCAGGCCCTTTTTCAAAAACACAAATTTTAGATTTAAAAACAGGTTGCTTCATTATTTAAACAAGCGAGGCGAAAAAAAACTCTTGCTTGGGAAAGATTACGACCTCTTCCATCCAACGTACTTCAACCCCTATTTTTTATATTATCTTGGAAGCAAGCCCTTTGTGCTCACCATATACGACATGGTTTACGAGCTATTCCCCCAAATATTTTCTCACAGAGATAAAACCGGTGCGTATAAAAAATTATTGGCCTCAAAGGCGACAAAGATAATTGCCATTTCGGAAAATACAAAACGTGATATAATAAGACTGTTTGACGTTAAAGAAGATAAAATAGAGGTCATTTATCTTGCCAACTCACTTACTGCCGGTACCATTGAAAAGGGGAAAGGCTCTGTCAGTGATTTACCTCAAAAATATCTGTTATTTGTGGGCAACAGAAGGGTATATAAAAACTTCGATACCTTTGTCGAATCGATCGCCTCTTTATTAAAAGACGACAATGGTCTCCATTTGGTTTGTGCAGGCGGCGGTAAATTTACCCCATGGGAAATAGCGGGTTTGGAAAAATTAGGGATAATGCAGAAAGTAATCCAATATCCCTTCGATGATAGTAAACTTGCGCAGTTTTACCGAAATGCATTAGCGTTGGTATTTCCCTCTCTCTATGAGGGCTTTGGGATACCCATTTTAGAGGCTTTTTCTTGCGGATGCCCGGTTATAGCAAGTAATATAAGTTCACTGCCGGAAGTTGCCGGTGATGCTGCGGAGTATTTCGATCCGGCTGATACCATGTCAATATCGGGTGCGGTCAAAAAAGTGATCGGTAATGATGACTTGATGCGTGAATTAAAGGCCAGGGGATACGAAAGGCTAAAAGCGTTTTCCTGGGAAAAAACGGCTGCCAATACTAAAAAATTGTATCAAAGCATACTATGAAAACAGCAGTAATAACGGGTATCACGGGGCAAGACGGGGCATACTTATCGAGCTTCTTACTGAATAAGAATTATCGTGTTATTGGTATTGTAAGAAACGCTTCGAAGAGCAACGTGAAAAATCTAAAGTACCTGGGTGTTAGCGACCGGATTACCTTGGTAGAGGCGAATCTTTTAGATTTGTCTAACATTATCAGGATTTTAGACAAAAACAAACCCGACGAATTTTACAACCTGGCTGCCCAAAGCTCGGTAAGTTTGTCGTTCGAACAACCGATTGGCACCCTGGAATTCAATATTATTAGCGTTGCAAACATTTTGGAAGCCATAAAGGTTGTTAACCCGAAGATAAAGTTTTATCAAGCATCAAGCAGCGAGATGTTCGGCAAGGTGAAGAAGGAAAGCTTGCCGGTTAAAGAGGATTTTGTGTTCTACCCCGTGAGCCCTTATGGCATTTCCAAGGCGGCCGCGCACTGGATTGTTGTTAATTATAGGGAAGGGTACCGCCTGTTTGCCGTTTGTGGCATCCTTTTTAACCACGAATCCGTCCTGAGAGGCAGCAGCTTTGTCACAAAAAAAATCCTGAATACTGCCGTTAGAATAAAGATGGGGTTATTGAATAAACTTGAGCTGGGAAATGTGAAAATATACCGGGACTGGGGATATTCTCCGAAATACGTGGAGGCAATGTGGTTGATGTTGCAGCAGGAATTTCCCAGGGACTACGTAATCTGCTCCGGTGAGGCGCACAGCCTTGAAGAGTTTGTACAAAAAGTCTTTGAGAAGCTCGGCTTAACATTGGAGGATCACGTCGTCTTAGATAAAAGCCTGTACCGCCCCGTAGAGCTGGAAAAAATCTACGGTGATAATGCCGAAGCTAAAAGGGCGCTAGGTTGGAACTACGATATGAGTTTTGACCGGTTGATAGAAACCCTTATAAAAGATGAAATGCACTTTATTGAGTATGAATCAAAGCTGAATCTTCAATAAGTATTCGTGAAAATTCGTATAATACGTACTACAATCCATCAACTTCTTGTTTTTTATGTGTGTTTTTCATTTTTTATGGAAAAAACAGCAAAAACCACAGATTACACAGATTACACAGATTTCACAGATTAAAAGCGTAGAAGTCCTGTATTAAAATATGGTTCTCGTTGCACTTTTGCTATTAACCCCAGCCTTTAGGCTGGGGTTCACGGTTCCCACGGAAATGGGCTTTAGCCCTGATGGTAATGGAAGAAAGGCTTGGCGCGTTAACCATATAATACCTACTGGTTAATTAAAAACATGAACGAGTCGGGACGGACGTTATGTTGCGCGCCGTCAGGGCTAAAGCCCGGATAGGGGCGGCCAGCACCCCAG
>CAYHFB010000087.1:0-10511 GCA_964355695.1 uncultured candidatus Brocadiaceae bacterium | reverse complement strand
CACTCCATTTCCTTGATTCGTTCGAGTTGTGTTTCTTAACTTAACACGTATGGGGGGAAGCCCCCTGCAAAGATGATAAAATAATATAAGCCCCGAAGGGGGAGGCAGGACACGCTCTCGTTCCCAAGCTCCTGCTTCATTTTGTTTTCGTGATAAAACGGTGGTAGATTGCTGGAAAGAGATGCGCCCCGGCCATCTTGTGCGTTCTTTCGTGCCTGTAGTAGCGCAGGCTTCCAGCCTGCTGTTTTTTTGTGAAACGATTGCAGATTGGAAGCATGCGCTACACAAAGGCTATCTCAATAGCGACATATTTTAATGTATAAGAAATTCAAAGCAACAGTAGGGCGACCCTTTGAGGTTGCAACCTCCGGTATGTATTCAAACAACGGCAAGGCCGAAGCCTTGCGTTACGGGTAAATTGGAACAGCAATAAAAACTATGTCTAAACCATCAATACTCATCGTAGATGACGAAAAGGCCGCACGGTATGGGATGAGGAAGGTACTGCAAAAGGACAACTTCGTTATCATGGAAGCAAAAGACGGTGCGGAGGCATTGCAATGCATCAAGACGTCTCCACCCCATCTCGTATTCCTCGACATCAACATGCCCCAGCTTGACGGCCTGAAGACGTTAGAGATTATTAACGCCATGAAAAATCCGCCACCGGTGATTATTGTCACCGCGCACGGTTCTGAAAAGATCGCCGTTGAGGCGATGAAGAAGGGTGCTTATGATTATATTGCAAAGCCTTATGAGATCGACGAGCTTCGGATTATCGTCAAAAAGGTCTTCGAGAGACGTTCCCTGCAGGAAGAAAATGCCCGGCTCCGCCAGGAAATAGGGCGGTTGGGCGGCATGGGGGAACTCATCGGCCACAGCGACGCCATGAAGGACGTGTTTGACAAGATCGACAAGGTCGGTTCGACGGACGTTACCGTGCTTATTCAGGGCGAAAGCGGTAGCGGAAAGGAGCTGGTGGCGCGCGAGATTCATAAACGGAGCAAACGCAGGAATGAACCGCTCATTATCATGAATTGCGTGGCGGTGCCGGAAACGTTGATTGAAAGCGATCTCTTCGGCCATGAAAAAGGGGCGTTTACCGGCGCTACGGAAAAACGGTTAGGCAAATTTGAACTGGCCGACAAGGGAACGATATTCCTGGACGAGATTGGAGACATGAGCCTCAGCACCCAGGCAAAGCTCCTGCGTGTGCTGCAGGAACAAAAATTCGAACGCCTCGGTGGCACGGAGACCCTTGCCGTTGACGTGAGGGTTATCAGTGCCACCCACCGCGACCTGGAAGAGGAGATAGAAAAAGGCCGGTTTCGGGAAGACCTCTTTTACCGGATAAAGGTGGTGAACATAAAACTCCCGCCCTTAAGGAGCAGGAAGTCGGACGTTCCCCTGCTGGCAAACCGTTTTGTCCACTACTTCTCTGAAAAGCACCAAAAGATGGTGCTGTCGATCTCCAATGAGGCGATGAAGTCGTTAATGTCATACCATTGGCCCGGCAACGTCCGCCAGCTCAGGAACGTGATAGAAAGCGCGGTAGTCCTTTCCGATGGCGATATCATTGATGCAAAGGACATGCCTGAAGAACTAGGCGCTTCGGAGAAGAGCGGCGCAGCCGCCAATACCATCGACTCTAATGTTTCCTTCCGGGACGCCAAGAAGCTTGCGGTTGAAAACTTTGAGCGGGATTTTATAAAAAAGAAACTGGAAGAATTTTCCGGCAACGTAAGCCGTGCCGCCGACGCCCTCGACATGCACCGTCAAAACCTCCAGCAAAAAATACGTGAGTTGAAAATCAACAAACAGGAACCGGCTGAATGAGGTAAAACCCCGGGCTATCATTATAAGCCTACAAAACAAGAAAGCCTATTCCAATACCCGTGGAAACTATCGTCGTTATAAACCCCACCTTGAAAAAATCCCAAAACCCCACGTGGACGTGTTCCTTCGAAAGCTCCATAACGATCATGTTGGCTACCGACCCCATTATGGTTAGGTTACCGGCAAAGGTGCTGCTCATGGCTAGCGTGTACCACAGTGTCTTGGGGTCGATAAATTTGTCAATCCACGCCACGGAAACCAGGACGAATGGGACGTTTGAAACGAGATTGGACGCAATTACGGAAAAGATGCTGAAGTTGACGATTTGGCTGGATGCCGTTTTCCCAAGATACGGTTCAACGGCGTTATAAACCAGGGTTAAAACGCCCGCCTTGTTGACGCCCCCCACCACGATAAACAATCCGCTAAAAAACACCAGGAGCGTCCAATCCACCTTTTCCAAAGCGTCACGTGGCTTTATACCCGAAATGATGGTTAACGCAAGGCCGCCGGTTATGGCGGACAGGGGCAGGTTGCCCGTGAATACAAACCCTAAGAAAATAAGGAACAGCACGCTGAGTGATTTTACGGTGAGTATCAGGTCAAGGGGCGGCTTCTCCAGCGCAATCGGGTTCAATCGCCCGAAGCCGACCTCTTTCCTGAAGAGGCCGTAGATGATCAGCGTGTTTGCACAAAGGCTCAATATCCCGATGGGCAAGAGCCTCCAGGTAAAGGACAGATACGGTATTTTGGAAAAGATACCGACGAGCATGTTCTGCGGGTTGCCCGTCAGCGTGACAACGCTGCCGATGTTGGATGAGGTGGCCAGCGCTATGAGATAAGGGACGGGATTCAGCTTCGTCCGGCTTAAGGCGAGGATAAGGAGCGGCGTAAACATTAAGCATATCGTATCGTTGACAAAGAGCGCCGACAAAATACCGCTCGAAAAGACAACAAAGCACAGCAACAGGAACGGACTCCTTGCGTAGGAAATCAGCAGGTAGGAAAGATATTTGAAGCAATTGGCGATCTTGAGGTAGGCGATGAGCATCATCATGCCGAGGAGAAGCACGATGGTATTGAAATCGATAGACCGGTACGCCTCGTCCATGGTCATCACACCACACAGCACCATCAGCACCGCCCCAAGTAGCGCCCCGGAAGGCCTGTCCAGCCTATGCCATTTCATCTTCTGGGCGGAAATGATTATGTACGTCAAGGCAAAGATGAGTAGTGATTTGATAAGCATTGGTATGCATTCCTAATTTTGGTAAATGGGTGTTTTGTCCTGTGGAAACAGGTAGAAATAACCCACTGATTTATCAGTGAGGCTATCGGTAAAATCCATTGAGGTTTCATGAGAGGCTATATCCTTTTAGCACTTCAGGCCTGTTGTTACGTGTCGGAAGGATTAAGGCGATTGTTACATGCGCCGCATCCACCACCTACTCATCAACCTCCTTTTCCTTTGCGTTCTTTGCGGTGTTATCGTTTTTGGTGGATACGCTCAGCTAGAGATAAAAACGTTTTTTCTTTGAGAAAGCGTCATTGTCCTTCCTTGCAGGCAACGAGGTTTTGGAGGATGTATTACCCCTTTACATGAATCGTTTGTTACTATGACACAATACCTCATATTCTGATTGCAATCAATCTTTAATTGTGGCAGGGCGGGTGCATTATACCCACCAATTATTTCACAACCCCCTTTTTCGTTGCGTCCTTTACCCTTATGCGGTATTGTTGTTGCTGATTGATGCGCTTTACTTTATTTACTCTACTTACTACACTTTTTCGCACTCACTATGAGAAACACTTTTATTAATACCATTATCGACGCCTGCAAAACAAATCCCGATGTCTTCATTATTAGTGGTGATGCCGGGCTTGGGGTGTTTGATGATTTCCAAAATGAGTATCGGGATCGGTTCCTGAATCTTGGCGTAGCCGAGCAGAATATGGTGAGCTTTGCGGCTGGCCTCTCCATGACGGGTTTTAAGGTTTATCTGTATAATATCATCCCGTTTGTGCTGTACCGGTGCTACGAACAGGTGCGAAACGATATCTGCTACCAGGAATTGCCGGTTACGCTGGTGGGTATTGGAAGCGGGGTTACTTACGCACCGCAAGGCATGACTCATTATTCGGTCGAAGACCTGGGAATGGCGCAAACGCTGCCGAATCTTAAGGTGTTCTCACCTATTGACCCCATTGAGGCAAGGCTTGCGGCGCTGTATTCACTCAGCAGTAAGTCGCCGGTATACGTTCGGCTGGCGAAGAGAGGCGAACCGAATATCCATAAAAATGAGGATTTTGATATAACCGAACCGCAACTCATTGAGGACGGCATGGACGTGGCAATCCTCTTTCACGGGTCAATCGGGCTGGAGGTGTTGAAGGCACGAGGGCTTTTAGCAGGCGATGGCGTTTTCCCCAGGCTCATCTCTATCCCTCTGGTTTTGCCGGTAACTATTGAAAAGTTGCTTCCCTTGCTTAAAGGGGTAAAATACGTTGTCACCGTTGAGGAGCATTTCCTGAATAGTGGTTTCGGATCGGCGTTGTCGCGTGAATATGTTAAAATGAGGCCGGATTGGAAACTGTTTACCCTTGGCATAACCGATGGATTTATCCACGTAATCAAGGATTCGGACGCTATGCGGGAACACTTCGGGATTTCGGCGTCCCGGATTGCGGCGTTTATTAGAAAAATGGACGTATAAAGAGGGTTGGTGGAAACAAAACAATTTTCTTAACAATTTAGTTTTTTTAAATACCCTGAAAAGCTCCGGTAGGAGCGGCATATAAGGCGCGTAAACAATATACCGCTCCGCTGGAGCTTTATTATCTTGTTGGGTGTTTCAGCTATTTATATTTCACCCCTTCAGGGTTGTTTTTCAAAAAACTAAAGTGTTACCAATTTTCATTTTTACCTGATTCATTCCGGTTTTGGAGAAAATAATACATGGGAAGGTTGCTATCGATAGTTACACCCCTGCATAAAAAAACAAAAAGGGATTATGTGGGGAGGATGACGGACAACAAGGTGGAGTGCATGAAGGTTGCCCGGCAATATGGCCATGAGTTTTGGGATGGGGATAGACGGTACGGATATGGCGGCTATAAGTATGACGGGCGGTGGGAGTCCGTTGCAAGGATGTTGATAGAGACGTACAACCTCCCGGACAATGCAAAAATCCTTGACGTGGGCTGCGGGAAAGGGTTTTTGCTCTATGAGTTTAAAAGGCTTTTACCGCATTGCAGCGTGGCAGGCTTCGATATCTCGGAATACGGATTGAAAAATGCCAAAGAGGAAATTAAGGAAAATCTGTTTGAATACAAGGCCCAGGACGTTTATCCTTTTGGTGATAATGCCTTCGACCTGGTAATTTCTCTGACAACGCTTCATAATCTCCACATGTTTGAAATTAAGACTGCCTTGAGGGAGATTGAAAGGGTAGGGAAAAACAAGTACATCGTGGTAGAAGGCTACAGGAACGAGGAGGAGTTGTTTAACCTCGAATGCTGGGCTTTAACCTGCGAGAGTTTTTTCAAACCGCAGGAGTGGATATGGTTGTTTAACGAGTTTGACTATAGCGGCGATTACGAGTTTATTTATTTTGAGTAAGGAGTGGTTGTGGGGCTTTTATACACGAAATTTAAGATATTCCACTATCAAAAGAAGTTAGACTCCCTGTCTTTGACAAAAGAGGAGATTCTGCCGCCGGTGCACATACGGATCAAGCCCACCAACGCTTGCGCGCACAATTGCTGGTATTGCGCCTACAAGGCCGACAATCTGCAGCTTGGCAAGGATATGGACAAGCGGGATCTGATACCGAAGGAAAAGATGCTGGAGATTATCGACGACGTCGCAGAGATGGGGGTAAAGGCCATTACCTTCAGCGGCGGCGGCGACCCGTTTTACTACCCGCATCTGCTGGACGCGGTTAAAAGACTCGCACAGACGCCGGTAAAGTTCGCAGCGCTCACCAACGGGGCAAGATTGCAGGGTGAGGTCGCTGAACTATTTGCCAGGCACGGGACGTGGCTGCGCATCTCTATCGACGGATGGGATGACGAGAGCTATGCTTATTACCGGAAGGTGGCAATGGGTGAGTTCTCCAGGGTCATAAAGAACATGGAAGATTTCAAGAAATTCCAGGGGAAGTGTTACCTGGGTGTGAGTTTTATTATCGATAAGCACAATGCCCGGCAGGTGTACCCCTTTATCGGGAGACTCAAGGATATCGGAGTAAATAGCGTAAAGGTATCGCCCTGCATCGTCAGCAATGACGGCGCGGAAAACAATGCCTATCACAAGCCTTTCTTTGATCCGGTAAAGGAAGAGACGAGAAGGGCAATTGCGGATTTTGCAGACGCTACTTTTGAAATATTCGACGCATATCACGAACTGGATGTAAAATTCAAAAAGGACTACCGTTGGTGTCCTTACCTCCAAATACTTCCCGTTATTGGCGCCGACCTCAATATTTATCCCTGCCAGGACAAGGCGTACAACCTTGATGAAGGGCTGATTGGCTCCATCAAGGACAGGCGATTTAAGGATTTTTGGTTTGATGGCAAGCCGAAATTTTTCAAGATAAACCCATCAGTACATTGCAATCACCACTGCGTTGCCAATGAGAAAAACCACCTCGTTATTGACTATCTGTCGGCGGATAAGGAACATCTTGCGTTTGTGTAGGCGCACAGACATCTGATTATGTGTCCTCATTGCGAGACAATGCCTTAAACCTTCAAAAAGCGCTGAAACCACAGATTTTGGACGCATTGCTTCAAGGTCCCGTCTCAAACGACAATTCACTTCCATACGTAATGGCATCCTGGTTTTCTACCACTACGTGAAAATAATAGGTTGTTAATGGTTTTAATTTTTGTGCGCTATAACTGTACGACAGGTCACTTGTATCCTTAAAGGATTTCTTTGAGGATTTCTTTTGATAGGGACCACCAAATGTCGTTCCCCATTCAAACCAGGCCTTTGATGGCAACCCGTTCGGATTGATCGTTCCATTCAGCGTTGCCGAATTCGACGTAATATCCGTGGCGGCTTCGGTTACTGCTTTTGGCTCATTGGTGACATCATTCGTTGCATATTTAAGGTCTTGGTTGGATACATCAAAATAGCTGATGCCGACCTGCGCATTACCGGTATTATCCAGCTCTATAGAAGTAAACTGGCCTACGTCCCCTGTGGATTCGTCAACCATGTACGTTTTCCACTCCCCGGAGATATTGGTGGCGTATTTAAGGTTGGTGTTTGTCATATCGTAATAGCTGATAAACACCGAGCCTGTGCTGCCCCGGCTTACGACTATAGAGTTATGATCGCCGACAATGCCTTCACTATCGATTGTGAACAATCCCCAATCCCCACTCTCCGTGGCGTTCGTGGCATATTTAAGGTTACCGTTGGTTGAATCATAATAACTAATGTGTGCCTTATTGTTTCTGTCTAAAGCAATGGAGGTGCCGCGACCAACATTTCCCTCACTGTCAACGGCAATCGCTACCCACCCCCCGGAAGCATTCGTGGCGTACTTAAGGTCGGCGGAACCTGAATCATAATAGCTGATATGCGCCTTGCCGTTCCCGTCTAACGCCAGGGAGGAATAGCGTCCAACCTCTCCTCCGCTACCATCGTCCGCCGTGGTAATTACCCAGGAACCCGACATGTTTGTGGCATATTTGAGGGCGTGAAAAGCCTCATGATAATAACTGATGTGCGCAAAGCCTGATGTGTCTAACGCAATAGAGGTGTTTTCCTGAACCCCTTTAGTTGAATCTACCGTAGTTGCTGTCCATGTCCCGGATTCGTTGATGGCGTACTTGAGGGTTACGGCATTTGCATCAACATAGCTGATATGCGCCCTACCCGATTGGTCTACAGCGATAGAGGGATACTTGCCATAGAAACTATTATTCACGGTAGTTACCACCCACACACCTGATGCATTCGTGGCGTACTTAAGGTAATACTTGTAGCTATTAGTAGTATCGCAATAGATGATGTGGGGCTTGCTCGAAGAGTCTAGCGCTAAGGAGGTTGACTTGCCTACGTTTTTAGGACTGTCCAAGACAGATATTAACCATGAGTCGGAGACGTTGGTGGCATATTTGACAGTAGCGCGACTCTTATCAAAATAGCTGATGTGAATCTTGCCGGAAGCGTCTACCACCAGAGAGGTATAGCTGCCGACAACCTTATCACTATCTACCGTAGTTGTCACCCATGAGCCGGCGGAATTGGTTGCATAACGGAGGTCATCATAAGTCCAATCATAATAGCTGATGTGAGCGTTACCCGCCCCGTCAATAGCTAAAGAGGTATACCGGCCAAAGTCCCTGCTGCCTTCCACCGTAGTCGCCACCCAGTTGCCGGAGGCATTCGTAGCGTACTTGAGCGCGGAGTTGGTTGCATCGTAGTAGCTTATGTGTGGCATACCGTCGGAGTCTAACGCGATATCGGTAAACCAGCCTACTTGTCTGCTACTGATGTCCACCGTAGTCGTTTCCCACGAGCCGGTAGTGTTGGTGGCATACTTAAGGTCGCCATTCTCCTGGTCATAATAGCTGATGTGCGCGTTGCCTGCTGTGTCTAGCGTAATGGAGGTATACATACCCACCTCTCCATCATAATCCACAGGTGTTAGTACCCATGTGCCGGATGCATTGGTGGCGTATCTGAGGTCAGCGCCGTTACTATAATAATAGCTGATGTGCGCCTTACCGGCGGTATCTATAGCAATTGAGGTATACAAACCCGCGCCTTTATTACTATCTATTATGCTTGTTGCCCAGGAACCTGATGTATTGGTGGCGTATTTAAGGGTGCTGTTTTTGGCGTCATAATAACTGATGTGCGCCTTGTTTGCCGCATCCAGCGCGATGGAGGCATACATGCCTACGTTATCGGCGCCGTCCACCGTTTCTGTTTTCCAGTCGGATTCAGACGCATTCGTGACATACTTGAGGTTGGCGCCATCATAAAAGCAGATGTGAATCTTACCGAGGCTATCTCGCGCCAGCGAGGTATGTCCGCCATTCTTTCCCGCCTGCCCTACCTTGGTTATCACCCATCCGCCGATGGCATTTGTTTCTATATTTTCTTTGTTTAAAAACGGCTCTACGGGCGCCGGGTAGTTTGTGTCTTCCAGTCCATACAGTCCTGCTTTTCCATCCGTTTCCTGAGTAATGCCACCAAGCTCATCAATCCCGGTGTTTTTGTCAAACACCTCCTGCCCGTTTAGCAGTTTTATGGATAAAGAAACTGCCAGAAAACAAAAGATGGTATATGTTATAACGATCTTGCTCATTCCTTGCCGTATAAACATGGACGCTCCTTTCAGTAAAGTTACCCGGAACCGGTTGCGTGCATTTCAAATGAACGCAGTTTTTATATAAATTTTTTTATAGAGCGTCCATTATAAAAAAAATATAACCATATAGCAAGTCTTAACTTAGCGCAACGCAACGGCAATAGTAAACAGCAAAAAACGTGAAAAACGAAAACACGGAATAACGATTCATGCCCGATTGCAGCAGAATTTTCATTGAATGCCTTGAAAATACTGATAGAATCAGAGTTTGTGATATTAATATAATCAAAGACGCGTAGTCAGGGTATAAAAGGCAGCGGTGTTTTTTCATAACGATACGTTTTCCCTGTTCCGGGTATTGGCCTTGTGGTACGCTGTCTATACGTTTGTCCAGTAGGGATTTTTTTGAATAAGCACGGTTATTTTAAAAAGGAGTGGTTCACATGCTTAAATGTAAGTTTTCTTTATGGTTAGCAGCTATAATGCTTATTGCCGGTTGTTCTTACATTTCCTCTACCGTACCGATAACGGGAAGAAGGCAACTATCCTTTGTGCCACAGAGTCAGCTTGTTTCTTCAAGTATGGATAGTTATAAACAATTAATATCGCAGTCGAAACTTTCCACCGATCACCAAAAGACGCAGTTGGTTGTAACCGTGGGAAATAGAATAGCGAAAGCCGCTGAACAGTTTATGCACGAAAACGGCATGGAGAAAGATCTGCAAAATTATCATTGGGAATTTAATCTTATTGATGATGACAAGACAGTAAATGCCTTTTGCATGCCGGGTGGGAAGATTGCCGTGTATACGGGCATACTCCCCGTAACCAACGATGATACGGGACTTGCGGTTGTTATGGGGCATGAGGTTGCGCACGCGTTAGCCAATCATGGCGGTGAAAGAATGAGCCAGCTCCTTTTGACTCAGATGGGGGAGACTGGACTATCAATGGCACTAAGCAAACAACCGGCACAAACGAAGGCATTGATGATGCAGGCTTATGGGGCTGGAACGCAGTTTGGAATCTTGCTGCCCTATAGCCGTAGCCATGAATTGGAGGCAGACCATATCGGCCTGGTCCTTATGGCCAAGGCTGGTTATGACCCACGGGCCGCCATCCCGTTCTGGCAAAGGATGAGTGAGAGTGGGGGAAGCAGGCCGCCTGAATTTATGTCTACTCACCCAAATCCGGAAAAACGGATTGAGGATATTCGCAAGGAGCTTCCAGAAGCGCTGAAATACTATAAACAGCCGTAATGTCTCATGGGGTTAAATTCGGCTTTCGGCGGCTTATTGGTGTTTACACGTAAAAGGACACGGGCACCGTGTCCCTACA
>CAYHFB010000086.1:0-10548 GCA_964355695.1 uncultured candidatus Brocadiaceae bacterium | reverse complement strand
AAAATCAAACCGCACCACCTTGCCCGGTATAATGTCCAGGCCGTCATGTTCTCCATCTTCATAGCCCTTTGAAAACAGCAGTTGCAGGCCGAGGAAAATGCCAAGGAACGGCTTGCCGGGCGGATACAGTCCTTGATGGGATTCACGAGGTTGCGCTGCATGAGGCCTTCCATAGCGTCCTGAAAGGCGCCTACGCCGGGGAGTACCACCTTTTTAGCGTCTTTAAGGTCTTTCGGGTTATCCGTCACCTTGACGGTAAAGCCAAAACGCTCAAATCCCTTCTCTACGCTACGAAGGTTGCTTATTCCATAATCTACAATAGCAATCATGATAAGTCGTTATCCGCCGCTTCCCTTTGGTATAATCACGAATTCAACACGGCGGTTTTTTGCCTTTCCGGAGGAGGAGGTATTGTTGGCGATAGGCTGGTATTGCCCAAAACCGGCGATGTATACCCGCGTCGGAGGAATGCCGCAGTCTTCTATGAAGAAGTAGCACGGCCGCAGCCCTTGCAGTGGACAGTTCCCCGTTGGATTTATATTTTTCTTTCTGTTTGCTGATGGGGTCGTTGTCCGTGTGTCCTTCGACCCTCACCATTTCATCTGTTGCCTCTGCTATGATGATGGAGGCCATCTTCTTTAGCGTCGTATACATCTGCATACCCCCCACAAGAAAAAGAAAATTCTTACCGGTGTACTTTTTATTAGGGTATGGCAATGTTTTAGCTTTGCTCCTCCCCGAATACGTACACGTGACAGAAACCATAATGGGTTGCCCTACTTCTGTTGCAAAATTCCTTTTCAGTGTCTTAGGAATGAACTTTTACGGAAAAAACCCACATCACGAATATCAAAATGTCTAATAATTTTACCTGCCATCGTAATTCATCAAAAACAGTTCAGAGTTGTAACATTCCTATTTATATAGAGATAACATACAATTAAAAATAATTTTGCGGAGGCGGTATTTCGGCACAGATGTTGCTCCAGCTAATAATCAAGAAATAAGAAGCAAAAAGTAAGAAATACGCATGGTTAGTAGACTAGAGCTAAAATGCTCAAACTTTCATTTATGTGTTATTAGCTATTTAAGGAATACGTCTATGACGACAACGATGATAAACCCAACGACCCGGCAAAGCCTGAATGCAGTTGATGATACATTGTATGATATTAAGTGCCTTACCAAATTGTATCGTATGCTGCAGCAGCCATGTAAAGTTAATAAACGGTTTGAAGAGTCTTATGATAATTTTAAAGACGTAGATCTGGTAGAGATAGGGCAGGCATTGATATCTGTGCTGGATTTGCAAAGGTTGTTCCCGTTACTTAACAACCTTACCCTTTCTGGAACGGATAGTTTGTCCGGCATCATTGTACTGGTTAGCGGTGATGAGGTGCAGGTCAAGGCGACGTATGGCCTGTCGCAGCAGGTAGAAAATAATGCCGTGTTCAAGATTGGAGATGGTGCAATTGGCAGTGTAATAAAGCAAGGGACCCCGGTAATTATTAATAACGTTGAACATGATCTCCGCTTTAGTAAGCAACAGTTCAAGTGGTATCACGGGAATACGTTGCTTTGTGTTCCCATAAAGACACAGAATCGGGTGGCTGGCGTGATAAGTGTAAGCGGTAAAAAGGGAGGCGACATTTACACCGACAACGATCTCTTGTTTTTGGAAACACTTGCTGTCTACGCTGCTATTGCCATAGAAAAAGCCAGTTTTTGCGATAAATCAAATATGCCGGACAAGTTAAGCATGCTTACCAACAACTATTACAACGAAAGCGTTAGCTATTTACCGGTAACGTTGCGAAGCATAAAGATAGGCGCATTTACCGGATGTGATTTGTACCTGCAAACAACGGGAAACAATGAACCCAGATATTTACTCTATTGTAAGGGAAGCAAATTATTCGACGACGAAAGAAAAGAGCTATTCGTAAAGAAAAATATCGCTAAGATTTACGTCGCAAAAAACGGCAAAGCTCAGTATCTCAGATACATAGAAACAAACCTGGAACACGTTTTCCGGGATGAAATAACTGCACTACACGAGAAGGTTAAGGTTGCCTATGACGTTGCCGTAAACATAATGACTGATATGTCGAAAGATACCGATATTCCCACCTTCATTGAACGATCAAGGGATTGGACGGTACTTACGCTCGACCTTATTTTGAAAGACCAGGAGGCGAGGTCATATTTTATGAAGTTGTTGAACTACGAAGACAATGTGCTTAAATATCCCGTTAACGTGGCAATTGTGGGTATGTTGTTTGGATATTATATGGCAATTCAACCCAATGATTTGATGGCTTTAGGCTTTGGCTTACTCCTTCAGGATATCGGAAAAACGTCGCTTGGCAATTATTGGGTAAAGAGCGCTGAAAAATTAACAAAAGAAGAAATGGAACAAATGAGAAAACATCCTGACTTGGGGTCTATTATCCTCTCGAAGAGCGGTAGTTTGCCACGGGAGGCCTGCCTCATTGCAAAACAGCATCACGAACAATTCAATGGAAACGGATATCCTGAAGGCCTAAGAGGCGATGAAATCCACTATTACAGCAGGATCGCCCGTATCGTAAGTGAATTTGTCGAACAGATGTCAAGGGTAGACAAGAATCATGAAAAACCCGTATTTCAAGCTTTACAGAGGATGGTGAAGGAAATGGAGGGGCATTTTGATAAAGAAATACTTAAAAAGTTTATTGGTTTTATGCACGTCTGCACAAGTGTGAAGCAGGTAGAAGCCAGCCGCAACGTGGCATAATCTGCACCGATAGAGCCACCGCCGGCAACGGTGTCATTCTGTAAACTTTACCGCGCAGAACAAAGAAGTTTTAAGTTTTTTAATTAAGAAACCAATTTCTAGTAGACACATTCTAAATAAGGAGATTTTACAATGAGTACAAGAATTAACACCAACATTAATGCGTTAAATGCCCTGAAGTCATTGAATAATATCGGCACCAGACTGGCTACTGCCCAGTTGCGGCTGGCTACCGGCAAGCGGATTAATAGTGCGGCCGACGATGCAGCCGGTTTTTCCATCGCCAAGAAGTTCGAATCCAGAGCGGCAGGTTTAGGGCAGGCGCTCAACAACATTGGTTCGGCTAAAAACTTGATATCAGTCGCAGAGGGACATTTAAGCAATATTGTCGATATTCTGACACAGATGAAAACAAAGGCTACCCAGGGATCCGATGATTCACTAGGCACGGCTGAACGTACGTCAATCAAAGCAGAGCTTGCCGCAATGGCTAAACAGATTACCCTTGAAACCTTACAGGCAACGTGGAACAGCCGAAGTTTGTTTTCCGGAACGGCCTCAACCAATGCGACGGCTGGAAATGTGCAGTTTAAATTCCAGATCGGCGCCGGAAATAGCAGCACGAATGACTCCTTGCAGTTTAACCTGCTTAAGACGGGTAACGTCAGTCTTGGTAGTGGAAACTCAGGCTATGCTGCTTTTGGTTTGCGCCTAGATGCAACAACGGGCAACACGTCCTCGACACGGTTGAGCGGCGGAACACTTACCGGTTCACTGATGGGTTCCGGCGCGTCTGCTCAGGTATTGATGGGGAGAATTGATACGGCAATTGCCGACGTATCTGCAGCGTTGAGCTATATCGGTTCCGTGGTAAACAGGCTGAGCTATCAGGAGGCAAGCTTAATTACGGCAAAGACGAATACCGAGGCAGCAAGGAGCCGTATTGAAGATGCTGATATGGCTTACGAACAACTGGAAGCCACAAAGTTACAAATATTGCAGCAAACCGCCAGCGCTATGCTTGCCCAGGCCAATTCTGGACCACAGGCAATATTAAGCCTCTTTAAATAACGAGTAGCTATTATTGTTTATTTTGTGAATTCTATTTCAACACATTCTAAATAAGGCAGTTTTAATATGAGTACGAGGATTAACACCAACATTAATGCGTTAAATGCCCTGAAGTCATTGAATAATATCGGCACCAGACTGGCTACTGCCCAGTTGCGGCTGGCTACCGGCAAGCGGATTAATAGTGCGGCCGACGATGCAGCCGGTTTTTCCATCGCCAAGAAGTTCGAATCCAGAGCGGCAGGTTTAGGGCAGGCGCTCAACAACATTGGTTCGGCTAAAAACTTGATATCAGTCGCAGAGGGACATTTAAGCAATATTGTCGATATTCTGACACAGATGAAAACAAAGGCTACCCAGGGATCCGATGATTCACTAGGCACGGCTGAACGTACGTCAATCAAAGCAGAGCTTGCCGCAATGGCTAAACAGATTACCCTTGAAACCTTACAGGCAACGTGGAACAGCCGAAGTTTGTTTTCCGGAACGGCCTCAACCAATGCGACGGCTGGAAATGTGCAGTTTAAATTCCAGATCGGCGCCGGAAATAGCAGCACGAATGACTCCTTGCAGTTTAACCTGCTTAAGACGGGTAACGTCAGTCTTGGTAGTGGAAACTCAGGCTATGCTGCTTTTGGTTTGCGCCTAGATGCAACAACGGGCAACACGTCCTCGACACGGTTGAGCGGCGGAACACTTACCGGTTCACTGATGGGTTCCGGCGCGTCTGCTCAGGTATTGATGGGGAGAATTGATACGGCAATTGCCGACGTATCTGCAGCGTTGAGCTATATCGGTTCCGTGGTAAACAGGCTGAGCTATCAGGAGGCAAGCTTAATTACGGCAAAGACGAATACCGAGGCAGCAAGGAGCCGTATTGAAGATGCTGATATGGCTTACGAACAACTGGAAGCCACAAAGTTACAAATATTGCAGCAAACTGCCAGCGCTATGCTTGCCCAGGCCAATTCTGGACCTCAGGCAATATTAAGCCTCTTTAAATAGCATGTGTTATATCGCTCGCTTTCTCTATTGCCACTGGATAGGAGAAGACGGGAAATACGTTGAAGGGGGATTTCTATTTTGAGTAACCGGCAAAGATGATATGATTGAATGCTATGAATAATCTTTCCGCGTGTCTCATTGTAAAAAATGAAGAGTCGGTTCTTCCACGTTGTTTGGAAAGCATTCGCACGTTTGTTGACGAGATTGTCCTTGTTGACACGGGTTCGAATGACCGCACGATAGAAATTGCCCACAGCTACGGGGCGCAGGTATATCATTTCCCCTGGATAGATGATTTCTCTGCCGCCAGGAATGAATCGTTGCGCTACGCTCATGGCGAGTGGATTCTTTATATTGATGCTGACGAGGTTATAGACGCTGCAAATGCTGCAAAGATTCGTCAGGTAATAACACGAGAAGACATTATGGCCGTCACGGTGCGGCAATGCATTCCTCAGCAGGCTGATAACATTGCCACATCTTATTACAGCGAATACTGCCGCATCTTTCGCCGGCATCCTAACATTCGCTTTGAGGGCGCAATACACGAGCAGATACTTCCTTCCATTGAACGATTGGAGGGTATGGTACTGCGGAGTGACATTGTTGTTCATCACTGGGCTTATGCTATTGATGCCGTAAAGAAACAAAAGAGGGCAGAGAGGAATCTTCGTTGTTTATTAGCTGAGATAAAACACATCCCTGACGATCCATTTCTCTACCTTAACCTGGGAATGACCTACCGTGAGCTTGGACAACGCGACGCGGCAATTGACACCCTCCACCGTACCCTAAGCCTGGATGACGGCAACATGAAACGTGAACTTGTCGGCCAGGCACATCTTACCCTTGCCAAGATCTATTTAGAAGTGGAAAACACTGCAAAAGCGGTATATCATGCACAACAGGCAGGCATTTTTGACACGGCAAATCCCTTACCGGATTATTTGCTGGCAACCCTGGCAGTGAGTGAACAGCAGTATGAAAAGGCAATACGTCACCTGGAAGCAGCAATACGTATCGCAATGGGATACGGAGGGATACTTCCCGGTGTTGAGTTAAATATGGCGCATGTTTATTTGGAGTTGGGGGGGTGCCGCAGCATGGTCGGTGATATACTTAGCGCCGAAGCGGATTTTCTCCGTTCCCTTCAGTGCAACCCTTCTTCAGCGACGCCTTGTTTGTTATTGGGGAATGGTCGCCTTATGCGTGGTGATCGTAAAGGCGCCGTAGAGATGTTTGAACGTGCATTAGCTATAAATCCATCACTTGACGATGCGCGGCAAGGTATCGCGCTATGCCGTAATTCTGAATAACTAAGCCGGTATCAATAGCGTCGCATTACAAAGTATTGAGAGGAAACAGGGGTGATTACCGACGAATATTTACAACGCGGCATTGATTTAGTCAGGAACGGGAAGTTGCTTGATGCCGTTACCATTTTCGAAGAGATTCTTCGCACCTATCCGGATGAACCACGCGCCCTCTTCAACGTAGCTGTGCTTTACGACAAGCTTGGTCAGCGAAACAAAGCGCTTGATTTGTTACACCGCAGTATCGCAATTGACCATTCCTTTGCAAATCCACATTACTACCTGGGTTCCTTGTATCTGGAAATGGGTTGCTATAAGGAGGCATATCAATCATTTCGGAATACTATCGCCAGAGATGTTGAATTTACTCCCGCTTACGAGGTCGCCAAAATTGCGGCATCGGCGCTGGGGCTGTCTGTGTCGGATGATAAAGTAGACATTGTTTTTTATACTGGTGGCACAACGGCTTTCAACGGTAGAACTCTGGAAGAAAAAGGACTTGGGGGAAGTGAGAGCGCCCTTATCTACGTGACCCGCGCCCTGGCTGCAAGCGGGATGAAGGTTCGCGTTTTTTGTAACTGCGATGAACCGGGTGAATACGGTGGGATACGCTATGGCGATCTCGTTGATTTCCACCTTTACCGCCAACTCAATTCGTTTCCAATAATCATTTCCTCGCGCTCATTGCGTCCATTCAAAGTCGCTTTACCGGCACAGACACGCATCCTGTGGATACACGATGACATAAACGTTAAATATTTAGAAGGAGAAACACCAAACACCCTTCCCATCGACCGTATCTTTGCCGTTAGCCGTTGGCAGAGGGATGAGTGGGCGCGCTACTTCCACATTAACCAAGACCGGTTTTTCTTAACACGCAACGGTGTTGACTTAGCGATGTTTAAGCCGGGAGTAAAGAGAGAACGTCATCGCTTGGTTTACATTAGCCGTCCTGAGCGTGGGCTGGACGTTCTTTTGAAGCTTTTCCCCATTATCCGCAATCGCATACCATCTGCCGAGTTACATCTGTACACCTATTACTCTCCTGGTGAAAAATCCACAGATGAAATCTGGCGGCACACACAACAACCGGGGGTTTTCATCAAAGGGTGTTTGACAAAATCCTCTCTGTCCCTGGAAATAGCCGCTGCTCGCTTAATGGTTTATCCCAGTACCTTCAGGGAGACATCCTGTATTGCCGCTATTGAGGCACAGGCATCCGGCACACCCGTTGTCGCCAGCACACTTGCGGCTCTGCCGGAAACAGTCATGGACGGAGTGTGCGGTTCCCTTGTGCCAGGCGAACCGGGAACGGAGGAATTCGGGAGGCGTTTTGCAGAAACCGTGATTACCTTGCTGGACGATGACGCAACCTGGCAACGTCTTAGCCACGATGCTCGCACTCGTAGTGAGCAATTTCATAGCTGGGAGTGCATTGCTAAAGAATGGGTTGAAGAATTTCTAAGCATATCCACTAACAGAAAGAAACAATGCTGAATTGCAAAAAGGTAAAGAATGCATTCAAACTACCACGTCACTTGGCAATGTCTCTTTCTTTGACTGCTGATATTTCAATTTCAGCATTTTTATGGTTTCTTCAGCCGGCATTTGACGAATAACCTTATTCGTAGAAGCATCCAGAACATGGGTAACAACAAGATGCAATTCCCGTTCAATGGAAAATTGAACTTTGGTATCGCTCGTTGAATCTTTTGATTTCTGTGGGTCAACCTTCTCAGCGGAAACCTTTTTCTTCGGTTCATCCGTCGTGTCTTTTTTGCCTTTAGCCTCTTTAGCCTCTTTAGCCTGCGTGTTCACGGGCGTTCTTGCATCTGCCGTGTCTTTTGCAATTTCGCTTTTAACAGCGTAAGCTGCTTGTATCCCATAAACAGGGGCCTTAGCAACATCGGTAATCTTCATAATTAACATCCTCCTTAAACACCAAGACGAAACACACCAAATTGAAGAGCATGGGAATACATACACCTATTTACATTATTTCAACCTCATTTTACAAGGGGTTACCCTGAGACGTCAAGATTTACAGACAAACCGCCATCAGGGTCTCTCAGCGTATGCATAAGCGATCTACCCTCCTGTATTTTTCTAAGATTTACGTTAATTTCTCTTATGCATTGGTCAAGCATGCCAGCAATATCCACATCAAGCAGGCGCGTAGCTTCAAGCTGTTGCTTAATTTGCCGAAAAATGTCGATTATTCCTTCCTTCTGCTTACCATCCGTTATAGACGAAAGATACCCAGTAACGGAGTCACAACATTCCTTAAACGATGCAAGCCTATCAAGAAGGACACCTCTTTCTTTCAATCGTTCTGTTAATACGTCTTCATCACATTTTTCAGACAGCAGCCTTTTGAACTCGGCGGTATCGCTAAACAACCGTCTACAATCGTCACCTTGGGCTGTAAGGGTTTGCATGGCCTCTTCGAGTCCCTTCAGTTCATCACAACGCTTTGTATTAGCCATAGTCATATCCTAAAAACCGTTACTCGTCAAAGCATTAGTCATATTGGTAATCTGATTCCCCTGTAATACCACTCTATTGAACATATCCTGCATCTTGTAAAGTTGTTTACTATACTGCTTTTCTGTTAGTGTCAACCGTTCCTGCATCCGTTTAATATTGCTATCTAAGCCCTTTATCCTCTGACTAATAACCGTTTTTGTCTCGTCTATTATCGAACCCCTCGTCGAAGAACTACTTTCCACGTAGGGTTTCAATAAGCTTACTATCCTATTAGCAATACCATCAGCAGAGCTAAAGAGATTTTGCACCGCGCTTGGATTTGCAGTAAGTGCATCGCTAAGCTTAGAAGCATCTGTCACGCTGGCGGTTGAACCACCTGCAAGGGTAATACCAATTTTTGTAAAACTGTTCGGGTCCCCGCTGGCAATCCCTGCTACCTGCGCAGCAAATTTCTGGAATAACTGCGTCCTTAGAGACGTAAAAGTTGCATTACCCGCAAGTGGACCGCGCACCTTTGTAGTAGTATCTATACTTGAATTGTTTTTTATATAGGTGTTTACCGAATTAAATTTATCAAGAAAATCATTGATTTTAGCTTGCACAGCACTCGAATCCGCTTTTACGGTTACCGTGCTAAAAGAGGTATCTGTATAGCTTGTAACGTTAGTGTTTTTCAGATTGTAGTTTATGCCGTTAACCGTAAATTCGTTTGTGCTTTTCGAAAGTTGATCGCCAATTAACGTACTATTTATGGTAAAAAGCGCATCTGCTCCGCTTGTCGGAGTTGCGCCGGTTAGATTCAAGGTACTCAATAAGTTGCCGCTTACATCGGCAAGGGTAATAGTATCGGTACTTCCGGTGTTTTTAGATTTCATAAGTATCTTGTCAATCGAGGTATCATAGAATGCCGTCACATTGGCGGTAGAACTATTGATTCTCGAAAGTACATTATCTAAGGTATCAGAGTCCGTGTTGTAAGAAATAGCCACGCCATTGATTTTAAAGCTACCCGATGTTGTACTGGTCAAGACGTTGTCAAGATTAGCCTTCGACAGCACCACACCGCTTTTAATACCGGTAGAACCATTCCCTGTAAAAGTACCCGCAGTTATTTTTGCCTGTGCGAAGAGAGGGTTTGTGCCCGTCTCTGAAATAACCAGATTTGTAGCCGTACTTTTTTGCTCAATGGTAAATTTGTCAGTACTCTTATCGTAATACATATTTGCATTTGCGGTTACGTTACTGTTTACCGCATCCATAAAACCCTGGACAGTGCTATAGTCGGACAAAGTAAATACCTGTCCAGTAATAGTTACCGTACCATCTGGCGCACTGGCAAACCCCGCAGCAGCAAAGCTCTTCGATACATCGATACTACCGCTTCCCGGCGCAACCTTAGTGGTACTCGTTGCAGCCGACTTCGTTGTTAATTCACCCGTACTCTGTATCGATGCACCCGTAGCTAACTGCTTAACCCGAACAATGAAAGTCCCTGTGGTTGCGCCCGTATTGGCTGTTGCTGCTACCTTTGTATCATCGCTTGAACTGACGGCCCTTGCATTATATGTAGAAGTATTGGATGTATCAGCCAAGTCCTTTGCAGCAGACAGAAGACTGCTTATCTGTGATTTTAACGTACCATAAAGATTAAGGGAGCTATTAAGGCCCGCCTTCTGAGTATTTAAAGCATTCAACGGCCTTTGCTGTATTGACATATACTGAGAAATCAGCGAATTAAGGCCTGAATTGTTACCGACAGTGGATATAGTTGCCATGGGAAAATCCTCCTACTCAATGCTGGGGATGGAAGAATATCCCATCCCCAGCATGAAATGGTAAAGTTACCTGAAGAGACTCAATATAGACTGAGGCCCTGAGTTTGCCTGAGCAAGCATT
>CAYHFB010000085.1:0-10550 GCA_964355695.1 uncultured candidatus Brocadiaceae bacterium | reverse complement strand
CTACCATCAAATAAAATCGCAGGTTATTCGAAAAAACCCTGTCAATTAAATTTTAAATATTTTCGCTGAATAGTTACGCGAATTGAGGCTTTGTGTCAGGGTGTTTAGCATTAACAAGCACTGGCAAAGTAGCAGGATGATTCAAGGCGTTCTGTAAGTGCGTCACGGACATTGCGCCAGACTTAACAGCCTCAGTTATCTTAGCCGGTGCCTCCCGTTCGACTTTTATTGCTGTCCTTACAGAACGAGGATTAATATTCAGCATTTCAGCAGGTTCCAAATCTGTCCTACTTCCAGATTTCATATTAGCCAATTTAGCCGCAACCATCACCCTTTGTGATTCCGTCAAATGCCTGCGCTTAAGGTTGAAAGTGGCGCCTTATACTATCAATCAGGTGCTTTCGGGTGCGGATGCAATTATTTAGAAAAAGGTTACTGTTTGTTGTTTGACCGGAAAGTTTCCAAAAGTATCCCGCTTATCCCGACGATCCCGCCACGTTTGTGCAATATAAACGGGTTATTCCTCTTCCACCGGTACATTAATATCATAACAGATACGGGAGATGTATCGCCGCCTTTGCTCAGGGAAAATATCTCCGTATGAAGCGCTATGCCGTCTATTTGACGAACAGACCAACAATGGCAATAACATGAAGGAATATAGCAACCTGCTTGAGAAGGCTGTGCGCGCCATGGTAAGCACGTTCCAAAAAGAGTGATACATCATTTATTATCAGGAAGGAATGCCATCCTGCCCGACCAGCAATCTCAGGCTTCAGAGGCAACGGATTTTGAGTTGATAACATGGCTGATTATAAAGTAGGCACCCTATTTCCCTTGACACCTATATAACCAATAGGTTATACATATTTATGGTAATCAAATTACTCCGGCAGGTTAGTGATTATATAGACACATTACCCAAAGAACTGCGCGCAATAATTTATGCTGTCCTGGAAGATTTAAAACAATACGGACTGCGAGCCCCATTGGTATCCATGAGGCAGATTAAAGGCAAATTATGGGAGATCAAGATTTCTCAAGCCAGAATATTCTATGTAGTTATTGAGAAAAACACAATGGTTCTTCTCCATGCCTATAAAAAGCAGAGCCAAAAGGCACCGCTTCATGAAATTGAAACTGCGCTCCGTCGCATGAAGGATATACTTGAAAATGAAAAATAAGGAGGTTGTTTCTATGAAAACACATACTCACATAAAAGATATTTATAGCCTTGAAGATGCTATTAACAAGCAGGAAGAAGACCACGAATTTAAAACCCTGCTGGACAAAGCCAGATTAAGGGTTGCAATTGCAAGACAAATTAAAATCGCCAGAGAAGAAGCAGGACTCTCACAATCGGAACTCGCAGACGCCCTCGGCATAAGCCAGCCCATGATAGGCCGTCTTGAGGGGTTAAAAGACAATCGCCTGCCCAGTATTGAATTATTGGCAAAGATTGCCTCAATAACAAAAAAGAAACTGGTAGTGAATCAGCCGGGATTTCATCTGGAATTGGCATGCACGTAGGGACAAAGGATATGTCAGTCAGACCAGGGGGGGGCATTTATACAAAATATTGCAAATGCCTCGCTACTACAAATACATTGAGGCAAACAAAAAGATATTGGAAGACGCCCCCCCGAGCTTGTACGCGGTGGTTCCGTCTCCTTCGGGTGAAAATGCACATCAGGCGGATTATTCCCGATTGGAGAAGACAGCAAAAGACCTGACAAGCAAAGGAGTGGTTTTCTGTCTCAAACAAAATGGCGATGGTTCCGGTTGTGAGACGGTAAACCCGTTATAACCCTATTTTCTGGTCTATATAAGAGGCGACGATGTTGTTCGGAATACCTTTACCCAGCCAAAGCAGATACTGGAGATGTATCGCCGCCTTTGCTCTGGGAAAACATCTCCGTATGATGCGCTATGCGGTCTATTTGACGAACAGACCAACAATGGTAATAACATGAAGGAATATAGCAACCTGCTTGAGAAGGCCGTGCGCGCCATTGTAAGCACGTTCAGAAAAAGGGTTGTGAACCATTTGTTTTCCGGAAGAAACGCCACACTGCCCGACCAGCAATCCCAGGTGTCAGAGGCAACAGATTTTGAGTTAATTACATGGCTGATTATAAAATAGATGCCCCATTTTCCTTGACACAAATATAACCATTAGGTTGTATTTGTTTAACAGCAAAAAGACGCAAACAAACTTTTTTTGCAGGGAGGCTATAATATATGAAATTTAATGTGGTGGTAGAACCCGCTGAGGAAGGTGGCTTTATTGTAAGTGTTCCGACACTGGATGGCTGCTATACACAGGGAGAAACAATAGAAGAAGCCCTTGAAAACGCAAAAGAAGCGGTAGCCTGTTATCTTGAAGGTCTGGAAAAGTTGACTGAAATAAAACTGAAACCTGGCGCAACAATTAGGGAAATAGAGGTAACCGTGTGAGTAAAACCTTTTCAGGGCGGCAGGTAGTTAAGGCTCTTAGGCGATGCGGTTTTGTTGTTGACCATCAGCGCGGTAGCCATATCTTCCTGCACAATCTTGATAAAAATGTCTCCGTAATAGTTCCAAATCATAAAGAACTGAAGAAGGGAACGCTTAATAGCATTATTAAAAAGGCCGGTCTAACAATAGAAGATTTACAAAAACTTGTCTAATTTCAAAAGAACGGAAAGAACTCATTCAACAACGCATACACGCTTTTGCCGCAAGCAACCTTGCGGACAATGCCATTGCGCTATTTAAGGACTTGGGCTATGGAAGTAATAAGCGAATAGCCCTCGACAAGAGCGCATTTGAAGGTCTGTTTGCAGAACACCAAACCGCCAATGCGCAAAAGGCATTGTTTGCTGACTGGCTTTCCGCCGATTATCTCTTCCAATTAACTGAAGAAGAAATCACCCGTCAAAAATCACTATTTTCAGTAAATCAATACAACCCGAATGAGTATCAATCATACTCTTTCGTGGCAATCGAATTGAAAAATGAACATTACGCCAGAGGAAGACTTTCGCAAATTACCCGTGAGGTAAATAAGCTTTTTCCCATGCCGGTAATGATCCTTTTCAAGCATGGCAACACGTTAACCTTTTCCATAATCAATAGACGATTGCACAAACGGGATGAAAGCAAAGACGTGCTGGAAAAAGTCACACTCATTAAAGACGTCCGCATATCCCCCGCTCGCGGGGGCGTCCGCAGGGCGGAGGTGGAAAGCGGGGGCGGCACCCATCGTGCGCACATCGAAATCCTCTTCGACCTCTCATTTGATGAACTCAAAAACAAACACGGCATCACCAATTTTGTGGAGATGCACAAAGCCTGGCAGAAAACGTTAGACACATCAGAACTCAACAAACGCTTCTTTAAGGAACTTGCCAACTGGTATTTTTGGGCAATGGACAACGTGGATTTCCCAGACGATCTGGAAAAGAAAACTGACGTCCGCAATGCCACCAACCTCATACGCTTAATTACCAGGCTGGTTTTCATCTGGTTTATAAAGGAAAAAGACCTGCTTCCTGACTTACTGTTCAACAAAAACCACCTGAACACAATACTGAATGGTTTCAATAAAGACAGCGCCTCCAACGTGTATTATCACGCCATTTTGCAAAACCTGTTTTTCGGCACACTCAATCAGAAAATGGGCGAGCGCTGCTTTGCCAAAGAAGGCTCATTTTCAGAGAACAAAAACGAGTATGGCGTAAAAAACCTGTTCCGCTATGCGGATAAGTTTTCGATAAAAGAGAAAGAGGTTATCGAACTGTTCAAAGACGTCCCATTCCTAAACGGCGGCCTCTTCGACTGCCTCGATAAGCAGAATGATGAAGGGAAGGTTGTGTATGGATACGGATTTTCAAGAAATCCGAAAAAAAAGGCCAACGTCCCCGATTTTCTGTTTTTCAGTGACGAGTTGGAAGTTGATTTGAATGAGATATTTGGCACGAAAAACAAAAAGTATACCGCAAAAGGAATCATTAACCTTTTAGACAGCTACAAATTCACCGTTGCTGAAAACACCCCAATTGAAGAAGAAATTGCCCTCGACCCGGAACTTCTCGGCAAGGTATTCGAAAACCTGCTGGCCAGCTACAACCCGGAAACGCAGACAACCGCGCGCAAGCAAACGGGGTCTTTCTACACCCCGCGTGAGATTGTAAACTATATGGTAGATGAGTCGCTACTGGCTTATCTGAAACAAAAATTGGAAGAGGCCGACACCGGCGATTCCGAAGCAAGATTAAGGGATTTAATCAGCTACTCAGAAAATCCAAACCCATTCAATGAAAAAGAAACGCATGCCTTAATTGCGGCCATTGATACCGGTAAAATACTTGACCCCGCCTGTGGCTCCGGCGCCTTTCCTATGGGCATTTTACACAAGCTGGTGCATATCCTGCATAAGCTTGACCTACAAAACGAACTGTGGAAACAAAAACAGGTAGACAAGGCGTCACAAATTGACGACCCGAACGTAAGGGAACATGCAATACAGGATATTGAAGAAGCCTTTAAGAACAACGAGCTTGACTATGGCCGCAAACTCTACCTGATTGAAAATTGTATCTACGGTGTGGACATACAGCCAATAGCCGTGCAGATCGCCAAACTGCGCTTTTTTATCTCCCTCATTATTGACGAGAAAAAACAGCCCGGCAAGGAAAACCTCGGCATCCGTTCGCTGCCTAATTTAGAAACCAAATGTGTGTCGGCCAACACCCTTATCGGAATAGAAAAGCCTCGACAACGCCCATTAGAAACACCCGAACTCGGCAAACTTGAAAAAGACCTGAAGCAACTACGCCACCAGTATTTTAGCGCCAAAACCAGAAAAGAAAAACTGCGTTGTCAGGAGCAGGATACAGAATTACGGCAAAGCATTGCAAAGCTCTTAATGACTGCGGGCTGGGGTGTAAGTACTGCAAAACAAATGGTACAATTTGACCCTTATGACCAGAATGCAAGCAGCCCATTTTTTGACCCGGAGTGGATGTTTGGGCTAACGGATGGCTTTGATGTGGTAATTGGGAATCCACCGTATATCTCAATTGAGAACTTTGCCCGCACAGACCTTCAAGCTGCATGGAAGCAGAGTTTCAAAAATACATTTGCCTCACGGGGCGATATCTATTGTCTCTTTTATGAGAAAGGATTTGCACTACTCAGAAAAGGTGGTGTGATCTCTTTCATTACCTCGAACAAATTCCAGCGTGCTGGATATGGGAAGGGATTGCGTCAGTTTCTTGCTGCTCAGAAGATTCACATACTTATCGATTTTTGTGAGCTGCCCGTATTTTCTGCTGCGACTGATCCCATGATCGCAATTGTTGCCAAAGCAGTTCTTGAAAAAAATCATGAGTTTCCTGTTTTAATCGTAAAAGATGAAGCTGAGTTTAACTCGCTTCATCAATCAGTCAAATCTCGTGCGTCATGCTACAAACCAGAGCAATTACATGCTGAAGGATGGTCGCTCGAAGGTGACCAACGTCTCGCTTTATTAGAAAAGCTACGCGCTAAGGGCATTCCACTGGGAAAATATGTTAATGGTGCGATTATGGCAGGAATCAAGACGGGCTATAACAAAGCATTCTGGTTAGATGTTGCATGTGTTGAAGAATTTAGGAATAAAGATCGTGGCTTAGCAAATAAGTTTTTAAAACCTCTTCTCTTGGGAGGCGAGGCGAGGCGATGGATATTGAAACCTGTTACTAAGTTTCTAATTTACACCCCACGAGGCACATCGGAAGCATAACTCGGCTTCTTAAAAGAGTATTTAATCCAATGGCGCGGGCGACTTGAGCAGATATCTCTTGATCAACAATGGTTCGAATTGCAGCAAGCGCAGTTTCGCTACTCAAAGACTTACCAAATGGCAAAAATTGTCTATCCTGACATTGCATTGGAGCCCAGATTTTCTCTGGATGTTGATGGGCGTTATCCAGATATGACGGCATTTTCTATCCCGTCAGGAGAGTATTCGATTCTCGCATTTCTTAATTCCAGAGCTTTATGGTTTTTCCTGTGCCGAATTGCAGCGGTACTTGGAGATGCCGATAATTGAGGACGAGTTCGTTGCAAGACTCAATACGTCTCTCAGTTGCCAATTCCTCCTTTTTCTAGTGCGGATAAATCTCGCCTTGCCGAACTCTCGGATCAGGCGGCAAAGTTAGCGTCAACAGGTGATAGGACTGCCGTTGGCAAGATTGAAAGGGAAATTGATGAGATGGTTTACTACCTCTTTGATTTGACATCAGACGAGATAGCCCAAATTGAAAGTTCTTTTAGAAACTTGTAGCAAAGGTGGTTCGGGTAATAATGCCGATTATGGCAAATAAAAGTTAGTTGGATGGCGATTGCCGCGTAGGGATTAACGAGTATATCATTGGAGTCAAATATCAATGGATTCTTGCAAGCATTACTTCAATTCCAAGTGCAAATTCCGGTACCTCGGCTTTCTTCAAACAAACAACGCCTTTTCAAAATTCTGATAGACTGCATCCTGTTTTGCAAAAAACACAATTTAAAGAAGGAATCAAACCTTTTCGAATCAGTCATAGACGGCATGGTGTACGAACTCTATTTCCCTGACGAAATCAAAGCCGCCGACTGTGAGGTGCTAAAGCACCTTGCCAAACTGCCGGAATTCAAAAACGAGTGGAGCGATGAAAAGAAACTTGTGGTCATCGAGAAAGTATATAAAGAACTCTCAGACCCCAAGCACCCGGTGACTATCGCCATGGAGAAAATGCAAGAAATCCCGGAGGTTAAGATCATCAATGGGAGAAATAAGGAATAAAAACCAATGTCTCATCCATTTATCGGGTTGGGGTCGGACCAAGCCAAGTTATAGTTATTGTGGAAAACTGTTATGGTTTACAAGCTTTACAAACTTACTCACAAAGAAGTAAAAATCATAGAACCTGCGTTTGCAATGAGCGCGGTGGAGTATGAGACATTTGAATTAAGACAATAAATGAGAATTGATATTTAAAGAAAGATTTGAATAATTTTGGTATATTGTTTAAAGTGAAGGTTATAAAAGTTTAATTTACTACTATATCGAAAACATTTTACAATTGGAGGCTATTAAATGAAATTGATAGATATAATTCCCGAAAAAGAGCTTAAAGAAGTTGTGCTGAGCGAGTATGAACGGAGGCTTGTTTTATACAGACTGACTGATGAGCGATTCAAAAAAAAGTACGGAATGAGTTTTTCCGAGTTTGAAAAAAAGAATGTGGTGAAAGAAAAGGGTTTTTCATGGGATGTTGAAAAAGACGCAATGGAGTGGGAACACGCTGTAGAAGGTATCGAGTCCCTTCCGAAATAAATAAGATTGAAAAAGCAGATGATAAAGATTAAAGACATAGTCCATACCCTGGAAGATATCTCCAATAGATATGGATTAAGGATTTTATCCCTGGATTTTACCGATATTACATTGATTTCACGGATAGGTTTTTCATTTGAAATATTTATACAAATTTACGTCAATGTCCGAAAAAATAAAGTAAACATGGCACTTGTTGTTGCTGATGAAAGGGTATATGGAATTGATAAAGAAGGCGGTATTTATCACGAACACCCATTTGAAAATCCCGCCCTGCACATTCCTACCGAACAAATAGCAATTGAGGACTTTGTTGTTAAGAGTCTTGATATTTTAAAAGGCATGAAACTAATATAATCAAACTATAATGGACGAGCATTTTCAGACCGGTAGTTAAGATGCATTTTTGGTAATGTGTCGGTATAAGAAGGTTTTTATCGAACTCCTCCCCGTCCCCAAGCTTTCTCCCGGGTCCCAACTTCCCTTCGAGATCCTGGTTGATTGCATCCTGTTCTGCAAAGAACACAATTTAGAACAGGAGTCCGGCCTTTTCGAATCAGTCATTGACGGCATGGTGTACGAACCCTACTTCCCCGAAGAAATAAAAGCCGCCGACTGTGAGGCGCTGAAGCACATTGCCAAACTGCCGGAATTCAAAGACGACTGGAGTGATGAAAAGAAACTGCAAACCATAGAAAAGGGTTACAAAGAATTATCCGACCCCAAACACCCGGTAAGCGTGGCGATGTTTAAGATGGATACCATTGAGGAAATCAGAATCATTGAAGGCAAACAATAAGCCATAAGATGGATAACCGGAATAACACTGAATAACTACAGGGCTTTCAAAGTCCATTCAGGGCGTTGGTAGGAAGCAGTTGCCGTCAAGAGGAAACCACTGGCTGAATGGGATTTTTCAGGACAACAAGGACAATTGATAGTTCGTTATGTCTTGGGATTGTTTTACACAGTTAATTATTGAATTTACCGTATTTTCTTTCAAATTTCCCTTAACCTCAACGAACCCTTTGCAATGAGCATCTAACAAATCTTTGGCGTTTAGCTCGTATATTTCTTCAAATTGTATCCAGGTTTTTAAATGAAAGAAATCTTGCTTCTCATTGATGATGTAAATGTTTCTTTCGCTATAACAACCGGGATTGATGAGGTTATATTTTTGTTTTGATGTGGTTTTGCAACAAAGGTGTGGAATCGATAGGTCTTTAAAGGTGTTTAAAATAATTAATAGTTTTTCCCCACTCTCCCCATCACTGAATCGGAATTTCTTATGAAAGATAATCGTGCCTTTATCCATTGAAAGCCTTTATGATTTCCTCTCTTTCTTTCATCATCGCCTTTGCCTCTTCAATGTTTAAAGATTTTTCAGTATCATCAATGGCAAGTAAATAATCAATTCTTTTTTTCAACCCTTTTTCTTTTATTGTTTTATCCCAAGGGTGATTAGGTAAGTGCGACGCCTCTACCATATCTTTCGCCTTAGCGTCTTTAAAGATATAAACTATTTCTTGTAATATTCTTAGTTCCTTCTTAGAGAAATGTTTGTCATCAAACTTTTTTTGAGGTATAAGCCTTTCAAAACTGCCTTCTGAATCCGAAGATTTGATGATATAATCATTTAATTCTTGTGAAGGGCTTTTTAATTCAAAATATAATGTTTGAGGAACAGGACCAAAATCCCATGCAAAGTAATCTAGGCCTGTAACGGCACGTCCTGTTTCTCTAAAATGCATGAAATCTAAATAGTACAGGAGTTTGCATAATTTTGTTAAACCACAATATTTAGTATTCTTTAAGAAATAAATTATAGCGTTTAATAGTTTTTCTCTGTTATGGTTAATAAGCATATCTTATCTTTTTTATATTGGTGTTTTTTAATAAGTTCTAACGTTTTTTTATTATACTACCATATACTAGCTGTGGCAACCTTTTAAATTTTAGTTCTCTTGTTTAAGCTTTTGGTCTATCACAGAAAGGCCTATGAAGGAAGGTAGCGTTCACCCCTTCATATTTAAATTACAGATGATGCGATTTCTTTATTACGCAGAGAAAGACTAATAGAAGGTAGAAAACCAAATATTTTTGTATCTGCAAATATGGCTAAATTAACAGACAAACAAGTTCTGTATTAGATGCTTGTTGACAGAATGGGCTGTTTTTTATACATTTACAAGGTAAATTTTCATGATAGCCGTGGTATAAGATTTTAGGTAGTATAACCCATGTTAGATTTCTCAATATTAGGAGCGGTGTGTGATAGAAATACCGAAACCGACTGATACAGGTTCCGCTGGTACACAACTGGTCGGGACCGGTGAGATTGCTACTGGTGCTAAGGAAAGTCCATTTCTAGGGCTTCCAATAATACAAAGGCTTGAAGGTCTGGCTACGACTCATTCTAGGAGTATGGGCGGAGAAGTAGCCGCCAACTTGTTAGCTGGCTCATTTAGTCAAATCTCACACGACCTCCAAACAACACGGCAGGAACTCCGTGAAACACGCATAGAGCTGAAGCAAACTCTTGAAGAACTCTCTAAGACCAAGACTAGGGCTGCGGTACTTGAGGAGCGTGTTAACGCCGCGGAGCGGGACAAACACCTCAAATATTTCAGCATTACAGCAGGAACTGTGCTTATAGGTATAGGCATTGAACTATACCGAAACAATTTTGATAAATCTGGGTATATCGCTGGCGGCTTCGGTCTATTGCTGGTGATTTTCAGTTGGTTCTCAAGAATGGGAGGATCTGAGAAATGATCTTGAACCCCGTTACCGAAATATCCGTTGTGGGTGTGTTCGATCGTGGTATTCCCAACCAAGAGCGCATTGTTTTGCACGTTAACGAAACCGTGAACCTTGGACAATATGGTTTAATGGTTGGCGTCCGGGGTGGCGATGGAACTGCGTTCCCTATACGAGATAATCTCTTCTGGTTTGGTGATGGTTTCGTGAATAGGGACGACTGGATTTTTGTATACACAGGCCCGGGTGTGCCAAAAGCAACAACCTTACCTAACACTCAGGAATGTCTGTATTCAATACACTGGGGAAGAACACAGACGATGTTACTGGATCATGACGTTGTACCAATTCTGTTCAGAGTGGATGCTGTTCAGGTTTCCCAAGAGGCCGCTAGCCCCAGTTTACAAGTTACGCTTAAAATTTAGTTTTTTTCCAGCACAACCTC